>NZ_JBFUFC010000218.1:0-6253 GCF_056403635.1 Microbacterium sp. P2_F9
GAGGAGGTCCGCACCGCCGCACAGCCGAAGTTGCGCGATGCCATGACCGGCCTGCGGGCGCCGGAATACGCGGGGTGGGCGGTCGGCGCCCTGCGGGGGGTCGTCGACTGGCTCGAGGCACAGCCGCACGTCGGCCACCGCATTGCGGTCACCGGGTTCTGCTTCGGGGGCACCTACTCCTTCGCGCTCGCCGCCGCTGACCCTCGCGTCCGTGCCGCGGTGCCCTTCTACGGCACGGCACCGGCACCCGCTGAGATCGCGAAGATCCAGGCTCCGGTCCTCGCGCTGTACGGGTCAGAGGACCGCGCGCTCATGGACGCGCTCCCGGCTGTGCGCACGGCCATGACCGATGCCGGCGTCGACTTCGAGGCCGTCGTCTACCCCGGCGCGCAGCACGCCTTCTTCAACGACACCGGCAGTCGCTTCAGCGCCGCCCACGCGGCCGAGGCCTGGCCGCGCGTCCTGGCGTTCCTCGACGATCGGGTCGCGCACCGCTAGCCGGTCCGCCCGCCGTACCCAACTGCGGGGATCATCGCCGACACGCCGTGCCGAGGCATCCGTCTCCCGGCGTGTAGGACGATAGCCCCGCAGTTGGGCCCGCCGCCCCCGGCGCATCGAGCGTTCCGCCGGCGGCGGAACAGGGTGCGCCGGCCGGGGTGGGTCTGGTGTCATGGGGTCATGACGGACGTTCTCATCCTCGGTGGCACCGGGTGGCTCAGCGGGCGCGTCGCACGCGGCTGGGTCGAGCAGGGCGCCGACGTGACGTGCCTCGCGCGCGGCGGACGGTCGGCTCCCGACGGTGCGCGGCTCGTCACGGCGGACCGCGACCTGCCCGGCGCGTACGACGCGGTCGCAGCCCGCGACTGGGACGAGGTCGTCGACATCTCGTCGGACGCCGCCCACGCGGCATCCGCCGTCGCCGCACTGACCGATCGCGCTGCGCATTGGACGTACATCTCGACGATCTCGGTCTACGCCGACAGCGACACCCCCAACGCGGATGAGACCGCGGCACTCCTCGAGCCCGTCCAGCCCGGCGACGAGTACGACTACGGCCGCGCAAAAGTCGCTGCCGAGGCATCCGTTCGCTCCGCACTCGGGTTTCGCGCGGCCATCGTGCGACCGGGCCTGATCGTCGGTCCTGGCGACCAGAGCGATCGATTCGGCTACTGGGTGGCGCGCTTCGCGCTGGCCGGCGATGAACCTGTGCTCACGCCGGAACCGCAGGGCATCGGCGTCTCGGTCATCGACGTCGACGATCTCGCTGACTTCATCGTCGCCATGGGACGCGAGCGGTGGACGGGAATCGCGAATGCCGTCGGAGGCGGGATGCCGCTGGCCACGGTGCTCGCCGATGCCCGTKCCGTCGCCGGTCACACCGGAACCGTGGTCGCGGCGCCCGACGCATGGCTCGCGGCTCGCGGAGTGTCGCATTGGGCAGGGCCGCGCTCGCTGCCCCTCTGGCTCCCGCGCGAGCTCGTCGGCCATTGGTCGCGCTCGAACGCGGCCTACCGGATCCTCGGCGGCCGGCTTCGCCCGCTGCGCGAGACTCTCGTGCGCACGCTCGCGGACGAGCGCTCGCGGGGGCTCGATCGGGAGCGCCGCTCGGGCCTGTCCCGGTCCGAAGAGCTGGCGCTGCTGGCAGAGCTCACCTGACCACGATCGAGTGCGGATGCCGCGGCACGGTCGTTCGGCACCACTCCGAGCCGCCCTCGGCGGCGGCGGTCCGTCGCGTCCGATTTGGCAACGCTCCTCCGCGGGCGCTATCGTCGGCGCATGCCTTCGGCCGCGACGCCTCTCGCCACGCTCCTCGTGAGCGTCGCTCCCGCGCGCCGACGTCTGGGCGGACGCCGACTCTAGGCGACCCTGCGCGGCACCCCTCCGGGTGCGCCTGCGGGTGTCGCCGTCTCCGGCCCCTGCTGAGCTTCTTCGAAGCAACCCAGACCGTAAGGTGGAATCCATGACATATTCGGTCGCCGTCTCCGGCGCATCCGGCTATGCGGGCGGTGAGATCCTCCGGATCCTCGCCGCACATCCCGACGTCGAGATCCGCACCGTCACGGCGCACTCCAACGCCGGGCAGCCCCTCAGCCAGCACCAGCCGCACCTCCGTTCGCTCGCGCACCTGACCCTGGGCGACACGACGCCGGAGGTCCTCGCGGGGCACGACATCGTCTTCCTGGCGTTGCCCCACGGGCAGTCCGGGCAGTACACGGATGCCTTGGCCGGGGCCCCGCTCGTCATCGATGCGGGCGCGGACCACCGGCTCGAGTCGGCGGACGACTGGGACCGCTTCTACGGCGGGCACTTCCATGAGCCGTGGGCGTACGGCGTCCCGGAGCTGCTGGTCGGCGGTGCGAAGCAGCGCGAACGGCTGGTCGGGGCATCCCGCATCGCAGCTCCCGGCTGCAACGCCAGCACCGTCAGCCTGAGCCTCGCGCCGGGTGTCGCGGCCGGGGTCATCGACCCGTCCGACATCGTCACCGTGCTCGCGGTCGGACCCTCTGGTGCCGGCAAGAGCCTGAAGACGAACCTGCTGGCCAGCGAGATCCTCGGCTCGGCGAACCCGTATGCCGTGGGCGGCTCGCACCGGCACATCCCCGAGATCCGCCAGGCGCTCGCTGCGGCTAGCCCGTCAACGCCCGCTGACGGCATCCGGATCTCCTTCACGCCCGTCCTCGTGCCGATGGCACGGGGAATCCTCGCCACCTCGACAGCGCCGATCGCGCCGGGGGTGTCCGACGCCGAGATCCGCGATGCGTGGGAGGCGGCGTACGCCGACGAGCCCTTCGTACATCTCCTGCCGGCCGGCGACTTCCCGCGCACGGCCGATGTGGTCGGTGCGAACACCGCGCTGATCGGACTCGCGATCGATCGCGACGCGAACCGCGTGGTCGTCGTCACCGCGCTCGACAACCTCGTCAAGGGCACGGCCGGCGCCGCCGTGCAGTCCATGAACATCGCGCTGGGCCTTGAAGAAGGCCGCGCCCTCACCGTGAACGGAGTCGCGCCGTGACCGTCACCGCGCCCCAGGGATTCGAAGCGGCCGGCGTCGCCGTCGGCCTGAAGTCGAGCGGCAAGCCCGACGTCGCCGTAGTGGTGAACCGAGGCCCGCTCAAGGTGGGCGCGGCGGTCTTCACGAGCAACCGCGCGAAGGCGAACCCGATCATCTGGTCGCAGCAGGTGATTCAGGATGGCGTGGTCGAGGCGATCGTGCTCAACTCCGGCGGTGCGAACTGCTTCACCGGGTCGTTCGGCTTCCAGACGACGCACCAGACCGCCGAGAAGGCCGCTGAGCTGCTCGACGTGAGCGCCGGCGACATCCTGGTCTGCTCGACCGGCCTCATCGGCACCGGTGACGAGGTCTTCCGCGCGAAGGTGCTCGCCGGTGTCGAGCAGGGCATCGGGGCGCTCAGCGCCGATGCCGGCGACGACGCGGCGCGGGCGATCATGACGACCGACTCGGTGTCGAAGACCTCGGTGCATCACGGCGACGGCTGGACCATCGGCGGCATGGCGAAGGGAGCCGGGATGCTGGCGCCCGGCCTCGCGACGATGCTCGTGGTGATCACGACCGACGCCGTGATCGACTCCGCCCAGGCGGACGCCCACCTGCGCGCCGCGACGACCGTGAGCTTCGACCGGCTCGACTCGGACGGCTGCATGTCGACGAACGACCAGGTCTCCCTTCTCGTCAGCGGCGCATCGGGCGTCACCCCGAGCGCGGAGGACTTCCAGGCCGGCCTGACCGCCGTCTGCGCGGATCTCGCCCGCAAGCTCCAGGGCGACGCCGAGGGCGCGAGCCATGACATCACGATCGAGGTCGTGCACGCGGCATCCGAATCCGACGCCGTCGATGTGGGCCGCAGCGTGGCCCGCAACAACCTCTTCAAGGCGGCGATCTTCGGCAACGACGCGAACTGGGGCCGGGTGCTCGCGGCGATCGGCACCACCGACGCCGCATTCGACCCGTACGACGTCGACGTGTGGATGAACGGCGTGCGCGTGTGCAGCGCGGGCGGGCCCGACCGTCCCCGCGAAGACGTCGACCTGACCCCCCGCGCGACGCATCTCGTCATCGACCTCAAGGTCGGCGCGGCGACGGCCACGATCCTCACCAACGACCTCACCCACGACTACGTCCACGAGAACAGCGCCTACTCTTCATGACCGAGATCCAAGAGACCGATCCGAACGAGGCCAGCGTCAAGGCGGCGACTCTCATCGAGTCCCTCCCGTGGCTGCGCCGCTTCCGCGACCAGATCGTCGTGATCAAATACGGCGGCAACGCGATGGTCTCGGAAGAACTGCAGGATGCCTTCGCCGCCGACATCGCCTACCTCCGGTACGTCGGGGTGAAGCCCGTCGTGGTGCACGGCGGCGGCCCGCAGATCTCGTCGATGCTCGACCGGCTCGCGATCCCGAGCGAGTTCAAGGGCGGGTATCGCGTCACCAGCACCGAGGCGATCTCGGTCGTCCGGATGGTGCTGACCGGGCAGATCAACCCGCAGCTGGTCGGCAAAATCAATGCACACGGACCGCTGGCGGCCGGCCTCTCGGGTGAGGACGCCGGCCTCTTCGGCGGCCGTCGCCGCGGGGTCACCGTCGACGGCGTCGAGCACGATCTCGGCCGCGTCGGCGATGTCGTCGAGGTCGACCCGCAGCCCGTCCTCGACCAGATCGCCGCTGGGCGGATCCCGGTGGTTTCGAGCATCGCCCCCGACCTCGATCACCCTGGCCACTCGCTGAATGTGAACGCGGATGCCGCGGCCGCGGCCCTCGCGACCGCGCTCGGCGCCGCGAAGCTCGTGGTGCTCACCGATGTGCCCGGGCTCTACGCCGACTGGCCGAACCGCGACTCGCTCGTCTCGCACCTCACCTCGACCGAGCTGCGCGCGATGCTGCCGTCGCTCGAGTCGGGCATGATCCCGAAGATGCAGGCCTGCCTCGACGCCGTCGAAGGCGGGGTCCCGACGGCGGCGATCATCGACGGACGCGTGCCCCACTCGGTGCTCGTGGAGATCTTCACAAGTCAAGGAATCGGAACGGAGGTGGTGGTCGGATGACGACGACATGGAGGGATTCCGCGTCGCGCGATCTCGTGCGGAGCTTCGGCGACCGGATGGCGCTGTTCACGCGCGGCGAGGGCGCCTATCTCTGGGATGACGCCGGCCGGCGCTACCTCGACTTCCTGGCGGGGATCGCCGTGAACTCGCTCGGGCACGCACACCCGGTCTTCGTGAACGCGATCGCGAAGCAGGCTGCGACGCTCGCGCACGTCTCGAACTACTTCGCGACCGAGCCGCAGCTCGAGCTGGCGGCGCGGCTCAAGCGCCTCGCCGGCACGGGCGATTCCGGCCGCGTCTACTTCGGCAACTCCGGCGCCGAGGCGAACGAAGCCGCCTTCAAGCTCGCCCGCCTGCACGGCGGCACCGAGCGCCCGCGCATCCTCGCCCTCACCGACGCCTTCCACGGCCGCACGATGGGCACGCTCGCCCTCACCGGCAAGCCGTACATGCAGGAGCCGTTCCTGCCGATGACCCCGGGCGTCGAGTTCATCGACTCCACGATCGAGGCGCTCGAAGCTGCCCTCGACGATCGCGTCGCCGCGCTGTTCGTCGAGCCGATCAAGGGTGAGGCGGGCGTCGTCGAGCTGCCTGAGGGCTACCTCGCGGCTGCGCGCGCGCTCACCGAGCAGCACGGAGCGCTGCTGATCGTCGACGAGATCCAGACCGGCGCGGGGCGCACGGGGGAGTGGTTCGCCTTCCAGCACGCCGGCATCACCCCCGATGCGATCACGGTCGCCAAGGGCATCGGCGGCGGGTTCCCGATCGGCGCGCTCATCACGTACGGYCACGCCAGCGAGCTGTTCTACCCCGGCACGCACGGGTCGACGTTCGGCGGCAACGCGCTCGGCACCGCCGTCGCCTCGGCGGTCCTCGCCGAGATCGAGCAGTCCGCCCTGGTCGCCAACGCCGCAACCCGCGGTGCGCAGCTGCGCACCGCGATCGCCGGCATCGAATCGCCGTTGGTGAGCGGATGCCGCGGCCAGGGGCTGCTCATCGGCGTGGCGCTGCGGCATCCGGTCGCCAAGGCCATCGTCGCCGCGGCCCAGGAGCACGGCCTCATCATCAACGCCCCGAACGACGAGACCCTGCGGCTGGTCCCGGCACTCACGATCGGCGACGCGGAGATCGACGAGTTCGTCCGGCTGTTCGGCGCGGCCCTCAACACCGTCGAGCACGCGCTGCTG
>NZ_JBFUFC010000219.1:0-6066 GCF_056403635.1 Microbacterium sp. P2_F9
GCCCCCGCCACGTCTTTTCTCCGCCCCCCACACCATTTCGAGAACGAGACGCCGATGACCACTCCCCTCGCCATCCTCGACCTGTCTCCATTCGGAGAAGGCCAGACMCCCGCCGACGGGCTTCGGGCGAGCATCGCCCTCGCGCAGCACGCGGAACGACTGGGGTACGCGCGCTACTGGGTGGCCGAGCATCACCTCAACCCGGGTGTCGCCGGGTCCGCGCCGCACGTGCTCCTCGCCGCGATCGCCGCCGCCACCTCCCGCATCCGCGTCGGCACCGCCGCCACGATCATCGGCAATTACTCCGCCCTGCAGGTCGTCGAGGCCGCGGGCGTGGTCGCCGCCCTGCACCCCGGCCGCTTCGACCTGGGCATCGGCCGCTCCGGCGCGACCAGCTCCGCGCAGACGCCTCCCCCGAGCCGGTCGCAGGATCGTGTGGTCGACGGCCTCCTGCTTCCCGCGTCTGGATCGTTCGCGTTAGATGCCGCCCGTTTCATCGCGCAGGCACGCCTGCTCGGGCGCACGGCGGGCGACGCCGACCGCTTCGAGCAGGACGTCCACGACATCCTCGATCTCATCGACGGTACGTACGTCGCCCCCGAAGGCGTTCCGATCCACGCCACGCCCGCGGAGGGTCAAGACATCCGCGTGTGGCTGCACGGCAGCACCGCCGGCCCGAGCGCAGAGCTCGCCGGCCGGCTGGGACTGGCGTTCGGCGCCAACTATCACGTCGCCCCGACCTTCGTCCTGGACGCCGTCGCCGCCTATCGCGCGGCCTTCCGTCCGAGCGCCACGCTCGCCGAGCCGTACGTCACCGTGTCGGTGGACGTGCTCGTCGCCGATACGGATGCCGAGGCCGGGCGTCTGTCCGCCGGCTACGCGCACTGGGTGCACAGCATCCGCGCCGGCAATGGGGCGATCCCGTTCCCTACCCCCGCGAGCGCCTGGGCGCACCCGCTGGACGCCGMCGAGCTGGACGTCGTCCGCGACCGACTGGCGACCCGGTTCGTCGGCGGCCCCGAGAACGTCGCCGAGCAGCTGGAGACGCTCCGGCGTGCGACCGGCGCCGACGAGCTGCTGGTGACGACGATCACGCATGACCCGGCCGATCGCGAGCGCTCCTACGAGCTGCTGGGCCGCGCGTGKGGTCTGACCGAGACGGATGCCGCGACCGCTGACCTCGCGACGGTGGGAGCAGCATGACCATCGTGGAGCAGGCGACCGCGCGGGACGCTGACCGGGTCGTGCTGCGGCCAGTGCGGCCCCACGAGTACGCCGAAGCCGGCCGCGTCACGGCGGATGCCTATCTGGCCAGCTACGGCGACCTCTCGGAGAGCTACCTGGAGTCGCTGCGCGATGTCGCGGGGCGGCTCGAGCGCGGCGAGGTCTGGGTCGCGGTCGATGCGGACGACACCATCCTCGGCACGGTCTGGATCGCCGCGGAAGGGCGCCCCCTTTCCGAGGTGGCACAGCCCGGCGAGACCGACTTCCGCCAGCTCGCGGTCGCGCCCGCCGCTCGTGGACGTGGGATCGGCGAGGCGCTCACCCGCAAGGTGATCGCGCTTGCGGCTGAGCGCGGCTCGCACCGCGTGGTCATGAACAGCGGACCGCAGATGACCGGCGCCCACGCGCTCTACGCCAAGCTGGGCTTCCGCAGGCTGACCGAGCGGGAGGGCCGCTGGGAGGTCGAGCCCGGACGCTGGATCGAGCTGCTCGCCTTCGGACTCGATATCGACCCGGTGCCGGCTACCGCGCTCGCACGCCTGCAGCAGGAGAGCGTGGAGCTCATCCGGGACCTGATCCGCATCGACAGCGTCAACACCGGGATCGCCGAGACGATCGGCGACGGCGAGACGCGGGCTGCGCGCTTCGTGCAGCAGAAGCTCGCCGAAGTCGGCATCGCCGCCGAGCTGATCGAGTCGCGCCCGGGGCGCGGGTCGGTCGTGGCGCGGGTGCGCGGGTCGGATCCGTCGCAGGGGGCCCTCATCGTGCACGCACACCTTGATGTCGTCCCGGTGGAGGGGCAGGACTGGACGCACCCGCCGTTCGGCGCCGAGGTGCACGACGGCTGGCTGTACGGGCGCGGCGCCGTCGACATGAAGAACTTCGCCGGGACGATCCTCGCGGTCGCGCGGCACTTCGCCCGCGAGGGGATCACGCCCCGTCGGGACCTCATCTTCACGTTCCTCGCCGACGAGGAAGCGGGCGGGGTGTGGGGAGCGGGCTGGCTCGTCGACAACCGCCCTGAGCTGTTCGCCGGAGCGACCGAGGCCCTCAGCGAGGTCGGCGGGTTCTCCATTCCGCTCACCGCCGGGCGCCGCGCGTATCTCGCCGCGACCAGCGAGAAGGGCGTCGCCTGGGCGACGCTCACGGCACGCGGCCGCGCCGGGCACGGCTCACGCCCCACCGACGACAACTCCGTGGTGCGCCTCGCGCACGCGGTGGCGGCCGTCGGCGCGCACACGTTCCCGATCGTCCGCACCCCTGCCCTGCAGGCGTTCCTCGACGAGTTCGGCGCCGCACGTGGACTGGCCTTCTCCGACGAGAGCCTGCAGGACGACCTCGCGCAGCTCGGCTTCGTGTCCTCGCTGATCGGCGCCAGCCTGCGCAACACCGCCACCCCGACGGTGCTGTCAGCGGGGTCGAAGACCAACATCATCCCGGGCGAAGCGACGGCGCGCCTCGACATCCGGGTGCTCCCCGGGCAGGACGATGCCCTGCGCGACGGGCTGCGCGGGGTCGTCGGCGACGAMATCGACATTCGATTGGGCAGATGGTGGTCGGCGACCGAGGCGGACGTCGACGCGCCGCTGCTCGACGTGCTGCAGTCGGCCATCGGGTCGGAGGATCCGGACGGACTCGTCGTGCCGTACCTGCTGCCGGCGAGCACCGACAACAAGCACTTCGCGCGGCTCGGCGTCGCCGGCTACGGCTTCGTGCCGCTGCGCGTTCCCGACGGCTTCGACGTGTTCGGCCAGTTCCACAGCGCGGACGAGCGCATCCCGGTGGAGAGCCTCGAGTTCTCCGCGCGCGTGACGGAGCGGATCCTGCGCGAGGCGTGAGCCGATCAGCGCTCGTCGACGAGGTCGGCCAGCACGCGCCCGATCACCGGGGCGAACTTGAAGCCGTGGCCCGAGAAGCCCGCGCCCAGCGCGACGGGCCCGACACGATCGAGCACGAAGACCGCGTCGGGCGTGGAGGTGTACGTGCAGGTGACCTCGGTCGGCGCACTCGCATCGACACCGGGGAGCCACTCCGCCGCGTAGCGCCGCAGCGCGGCCGAGAGCTTCTCATCGGGAAGGTAGGAACGCCGGTCGGGGTGGATCTCGGGGCCGACGCCGTGCCAGCCCGCCTTGACCCCCTCGCCGGGCACCCCCATGCCGTACACGCCGCTGGGGAACCACGACGTCGCCGGATCGTCGGCCGCGGGGGCGTGGTTGAACCCGGGCCACTGCGCATCGAGGTCCCACGGGGCGAAGACCGCGGGCTGCTCCTGCGTGACCCGCAGCGGCGGCAGGGCGAACGTCGCGCCCAGTGTCGCGAGCACGTCGCTCGTCCAGGCGCCGGCCGTCACGATCGCCCGACGGGCGTCGATCACCTCGTCGGCCCCGGAGGCCGTCCGCACGCGCAGGCGGATGCCGTCATCGTCGATCGACCCGCCCAGCACCTGCGTGTCGTACCGCACCCGTGCGCCGTGCGCGACAGCCGCCTCGAGGAACGCGGCGACGGCGCGATCGGCGTGCAGGCGACCGGCCTCCGGCGTATGCAGCACCGGCCCCTCGAAGCGGAACCCTGGCCAGCGGCGCCTCGCCTCCGACGCATCGATGAGATCGGCCTGGAACCCGCCGACGGTCAGTGCGACAGCGGCCTGCTCGAAGTCGCGACCGGGTCCGTGGTTGATGATCCCGGTGCGGGTCAGGATCGCGGCATCCGTCTCGCCCTCGAGCTCACCCCAGAGATCGGCGGCCTCGTGCAGCCAGCGCAGCAGGCCAGGATCTTCGTAGCTCACGTTGAAGTTGCGCGCCGTGCCGTGGGATGCACCGTGCCGGTGCAGCGGGCCGAACCGTTCGACCAGGGTCACGTCGATCCCTCGTCGGGCGAGCTGCCACGCCGAGGCGGCACCCATCACGCCGCCGCCGATCACGACGACCTCGGTGGATCCGGTCACGCGGGGACGGGCTTCTCGAAGCAGTGCGAGAACGTGATCTCGACATACGGCGGGTAGACCGGGATCGGCGTGTAGCCGATCTTCTCGTACAGCGCGATGGCGTCGGGCTGCCGGTCGCCGGTCTGCAGGATGAGCCGTTCGGCGCCGCGGTCCGCGGCGATCCGCTCCAGCTCGCCCATGAGCAGGCGGCTCACGCCGGTGCCGCGCACGGGCGGTGCGACGAAGACGCGCTTGACCTCGAGCGAACCGGCGAGCTCTCCACCGAGGTCGCGAAGCGCGGCATGACCGACGGGGTCGCCCTCGGCATCCACCGCGATGATCGTGGCGACGATCGTGTCAGGGTCGACCGACAGCGCCTGGCCGACTCGAGCGGCGACCTCGGGCGGGATGTCGTCCAGCCGGTCGGCGTAGCGCGGACCCAGTTCGCCGTCCATCTCGGCGCGCAGCAGGACGGCGCGCGGGTCGTCCCACGGCACGGTCTCGAGATTCCAGGTGACGGCGGCATTCGGCATGGCGCCAGTATCCCTGGAGTCGGCTGGGCGCTCGCCCGGAGTGGCAACACCCCGTAATGCATCGGCCGCGCGGCGCAGCGACGGGTCGAGCGAGACGATGCTCGATACGAGCACGAACGCCCCGCACACCAGCAGGGCACGCTGCAGCGATTCGGCCGACACCCCGCCGGCAGCGCCGAGGAGGATGCCCGTCGCCAGCGCGACGACATAGGTCGCAGAGAGACGCTGAGTGAGTTGCAGGAAGGATGCCGCGACCCCGTGCAGTGCGGCGGGCGCATGCGACAGTGTGACAGCGCGCAGCGGCGGTTCGACGAGGCCTCCGGCGATGCCGAGGACGCCGTTGACCACGGCCACGAAGACGAGCAGCGCAGCGCCGTCGAACACCGGGACGGCGAAGGCGAGTGACGCGGTGAGGGCGGTCTCGGCGGCGAGCGCCGCCACGAGCACCGCGATGCCGAACCGCGCGAACAGGCGACGGCTGACCAGGGAGACGAGCAGCCGGCCGACCGCCCCCGGGATCAGCGCGGCGGCGACGACCATCGCCGGCGCACCGGTCTCTTGGAGCAGGTAGATCGTGAGGACCCCGCCCTGCGCGAGCAGCGCCCCGAACCAGGTCAGGGCGACGAGGTTGCCGGCGATGAAGCCCCGTGAGCGCATGAGCACAGGGGTGAACAGGGCGAGGCTGCCGCGGCGGGTGTAGCGGCGTTCCCACCACACCAGCGCGACGGCGAGGAGCGCACAGGTCGCGAAGACGAAGGACTGGGTCTGCGCCGGCAGTCCGGGCTCGATGACCGGCAGCATGAGGAGCACCACGAGTCCGCCGAGGAGCGCGATCGCCGGGAGGTCGAGGCTCACCCGCGCGGCACGCACATCGGTGCGCGGGAGCCCGCGCCAGGCGAGCACGATCGCCAGGATGGTCAGCGGCAGGGGCACCAGGAGGATGAGCCGCCACGCCACCTCGCTGGGCGCGGCGGTGAGGATCACGCCCGCCACGATCGGTCCGACCAGGCCCGCCGCCGCGCCGACCGCGGAGTAGGCGACGAACGCGCGGATCCGCGCGGGCCCTCGGTAGAAATCCTGGATGACGCCCAGCACCTGGGCGCTGACGAATCCTGCGCCGAGGCCCTGCACGAACCGCCCGCCGATCACCCAGACGACATCGGGCCCGCCGGCTGAGAGCACTCCACCAAGCAGGAAGACGACCAGGCCCGCGATGAACAGCCGGCGGCGCCCGTAGGCATCGCCGAGCCGGCCCGACGGCACGAGGCCGAGCCCGAAGGTGAGCGAGAACGAAGCGAGGAACCACTGGATGCCGGCCGCCGAGGCGTCGAACGTCTCGGCGAGCGCCGGCGCGGTGTACGACACCGTCGTCGCGTCGAACAGTGT
>NZ_JBFUFC010000220.1:0-6064 GCF_056403635.1 Microbacterium sp. P2_F9
ACCTGTTCGCGCGCCTCGCTGTGACCCCGGGGTTCAACGCCGTGCGGGTCGGCCGGCCCTTCTTCGAGCATGTCGAGGTGTGGCCCGACATCCTGCTGCCCGAACTGCGGATCGCCGTGGAGTACGACAGCACAGGACGCTTCGGGCTCGAGCACGTCGGCCCGCGCGAGGATGCTGACCGCCGCAAAGACCGGCTCCTGCGGCAGGCGGGCTGGGAGGTCGTGCGGATCCGCACCGGCAAGCTCGAGAAGCTCGGTCCGCACGACCTGCAGCTCCCCTCCCTCGGCAGGAAAGGCGTCGACCGACTGCTCGACGCTTTCCGAGACATCCGCGGCAGCCTCTTCGTCGACGCGTATCTCCGTTGAGGGGAGGTGCTCGGCGGCCGAAGCCGCCTGCCGCCGAGTCCACCGACTCTGCGCGAGTCCACCGACTTCGGCGCCCAGAACCGAGTGGATTGGCGCCAGGTGGGTGGATTCGGCGGAGCGCAAGCCCGGGCGACCGMGGAGGGACGGGTGCGCGTCTGGCCTGCCCGGCGAATTCCGCCCACCGCGGCGCGACCTAGAATCGCCGAGGCGGCACCACCGCTGCCGTCCACGCTGGGAGAGCCCATGTATGACGTCCCCGATCAGACAGGTCGGCGCTTCGTCGTCACCGGCGCCAACTCCGGGCTCGGCCTCGAGGCGACCAAGCGCCTCGCCGGCGCCGGCGCCTCCGTCGTCATGGCGGTGCGCGACACCGGCAAGGGTGAGACGGCGCGCCGCGACATCCTGAGCGTGCATCCGGATGCCGAGCTCGAGGTGCGCGCGCTGGACCTCGCCGATCTGACGAGCGTGCGGGCCTTCGCCGACTCGGTCGTGACCGACGGGCGCCTGGACGTGCTCGTGAACAACGCGGGCGTGATGGCTCCGCCCAAGCGGCTGACGACGGCCGACGGGTTCGAGCTGCAGTTCGGCACGAACTACCTCGGGCCGTTCGCGCTCACCGTGCGCCTGCTGCCGCTGCTGAACCAGAGTGCGGCGCCGCGGGTCGTGACGATGAGCAGCCTCGTCGCGAACTTCGGTCGGATCCACTTCGACGACCCCCAGCTCGTGAAGGGGTACAGCCCGTGGAAGGCCTATGGGCAGTCCAAACTCGCCGACCTGCTCCTCGGCCTGCAGCTCGCGGCGATCGCGAACGACCGGGGCTGGGAGCTCGTGAGCACGATCGCGCACCCCGGCTACACGCACACCAACCTGCAGACGGCCGGCCGCAACCTCGGCCGCGAGACGCCGCTCCCGCCGAGCAGCCGCACGATCATGCCGTCGCAGCTGCCGGAGCAGGGTGCCGAGCCTCTGCTGTTCGCCGCCGCGGACCCTGCCGCCGAGCAGGGCGCCTATTACGGCCCGAGCAAGATGGGCGGCGCTGTCGGACCGTCCGTCCGCGTCGGCCTGCCGCGCAGCGCGCGCAAACCTGGCCTCGCCGAGAAGCTCTGGCCGCTCGCCGAGTCGCTCACCGGGGAGCGACTTCCCGCCTGACGACCGCGCGGTCAGCGGCGAGCCGCCCGGTGAGGATGAAGCCCTCGTCGAGGAACGTCGACAGCACCCCGGTGTAGCGGTTTCGGGTGGCCCCAGGCGCATCGGGGTCGATCGGATAGGCCTCGATCGGCATGCCCGCGGCGCGAGCGCGGTCGGCTCCCGCCCGGATGAGCGTCTGCATCACACCCTCGCCGCGCGCGCTGCGCGCGATGAAGAAGCACGGCAGCGCCCAGGCGTCATCGCCCTCGAACTCGAACGTTGAGAAGCGGGACGTGAGCCACGCCAGCTCGGAGCGCGGGGTGAGGCGTGCCCAGCCGACCGGCAGGCCGTCGCGGTAGGCGAGCAGCCCGGCGTCTCCGGCACGAGCCTGAGCCTCGAGGTCACGACGGTTCTCGGCGCGGTCCCGGCGGTGGTACTCGGCGCCGATCAGCCAGTACTGGCACCAGCATCCGTTGTCGGCGCCCGCGCGCCCGAACAGAGCGGCGAGGTCGGCCCAGCGATCGGCGTCGACGGCCTCGACAGTGAACTCGGCCACGCGCACCTCCGATCGGACGCCGGCGACCGGCATCCCGTCTCACGTCACGCTAGGCACGGTCGCCGACGTCCGCAACGGCCACGCTGAGCCCTGCCGTCACGGGGGCTCGGGAGCTATCGTGACGACATGACTGACTATCAGGTGCTGGAGATGGGTGCACTCGACGACTGGAGGGCGCACTACGGCGGCTTCCGCCCGGAGAGCTCCCGCGACGGGCGGCGGGTCATCGACCACGACATCACGATGCAGTTCATCGGCATGACCGCGAACGCCTTCGAGCCGGGCGAAGAGGCGGGCTACTGGCACGCGCACGCCCGGGTCGAGGAGCTGTACGTGTTCCTCGCCGGGCGCGGTCAGATGGGGCTCGACGACGAGGTCGTGGACGTCGGACCGGGCACGGTGGTGCGCGTCGGGCAAGGGGTCTGGCGCACCTGGCGCTGTGTGCCCGACAGCCCGGAGCAGCTGCGTTGGCTGTGCATCCGCGCCGGGGGCTACGAGCTGCCGCACTTCCCCGACGACTCGCAGCGCGACAACGACCGCGCTCAGCCCTGGTAGGACTCGGTGCGCAGCGCCACCTCGACCGGCGCGGCATGACGCTGACGGAACTGCCAGACCACATCCCGCCCGAACGATTCGACGAGCAGCCCGAGGCAGATCAGGACCGCGGCGGCGCCGACCCACTGCGGCGCGAGACCCGAGGCCGCGAACGCCAGTGAGATGCCGGTGGCGGCGGCCACGACCTTGCGCCAGTAGCGGGGCGGCACCGTGATCCGCAGCCAGGGGAGCGCCCAGCCGGCGACGACGTATGCGTAGCGCATGAGCCCGAGCGTGAGCGTCCACCAGCCGAGGTCCGGGGCGACGAACGCGCCCAGAACGAGGATGAGGAAGGCGTCCACCTCCATGTCGAACCGCGCGCCCAGTTCGCTCACCGTGCCCGTACGGCGCGCGATCCAGCCGTCCACCGCGTCCAGCGCCAGTGCAGGCACGGTCAGCCCCATCAGGAGCGGCACCGAAACGGGATCGGTGAAGGATGTCGCGACCAGCGCTGTGATGATCCCCACGAGCGTGGATCGCACCGACGTCGCGACGTTCGCCGGACCGAAGCGCACTGCGGCACCTCGGCGCAACCCCCTCGCCAGGAGCGCATTCGAGACGACAAGGTAGAGGAACCCGGCGAGCCAACCGGCCGCCGAGAGCACATCGAACCAGGCGACGAAGGCCAGTCCGATCAGGCCACCGGCGACCGACCAGAGTGGAGCGAGTTGAACCTTTCGCACAGTGCCATCCGTTCTCTCCACATGGGTACCACTCATGACACGTATGTCGCGCCCCCGTTGGTTCAATCCCGGAGTGCGCGGTCGTGACACGGGCGACGGCCTTCTGGGTGGACTCGCCAGGCACCGGCACCCTGCGGGCCGAGGACGTCCGCGCTCCGGGGGACGGTGAGGTGCTCGTTCGCACCCTGTTCACCGGCATCAGCCGCGGCACCGAGTCGCTGGTGTTCCGCGGCGAGGTGCCGGCGGGGGAGCGCGACCGCATGCGCGCACCGTTCCAGGCCGGCGACTTCCCCGGACCGGTCAAATACGGCTACCTCAACGTCGGCCTCGTCGAGGCGGGGGCGCCGGGCCTCGCCGGTCGCACCGTGTTCACCCTGTTCCCCCACCAGTCCGCGTTCGTGGTGCCGGTGTCGGCGATCGCGACAGTGCCGGACGGCGTACCCGCTCGGCGTGCGGTGCTCGCCGGGGCCGTCGAGACGGCGATCAACGTGCTGTGGGATGCCGCTCCCCTCGTCGGCGATCGCGTCAGCGTCATCGGGGCCGGGATGATCGGCTGCGCGATCGCGCGGCTGATGCGTGACATCCCCGGCATCGACGTCGTCGTCGTTGATGTGGACCGCTCGAAGGCGGCGGTGTGCGGGATCCTCGGCCTGGACTACGCCCACCCCGACGATGCGCCGCACGACCGCGACATCGTGGTGGACACCAGCGGTTCCGAGGAAGGGCTGGAGCTCGCCCTCCGCTCGGCGGCGACCGAGGGCGAGATCATCGAGGCGAGCTGGTTCGGCGACCGGCCGGTGCGGCTGAACCTCGGCGGCGACTTCCACTCCCGGCGCCTGACGATCCGCTCCAGCCAGGTGGGGATGGTCTCGCCGCGCCGCCGGCACAGCCGCAMCACCCAGGACCGCCTCACCCTGGCCCTCGACCTCCTCCGCGATCCTGCGTTCGACGTGCTGGTGACCCGCACCTCGTCGTGGCGGGAGCTGCCGACCGTGATGGCGGCGATCGCGTCCGGGTCATCGCCCGGGCTCTGCCACACCATCGACTGGAGGGATGCCGGATGACCTATTCCGTCACTGTGCGCGACCACATCATGATCGCGCACAGCTTCACCGGCGACATGTTCGGCCCGGCGCAGCGCCTCCACGGGSCGACCTTCGTGGTGGACGCGACCTTCCGGGCGGCGGCGCTCGACGGTGACGGCGTGGTGGTCGACATCGGGCGTGCGTCCGACGCGCTGCGCGGCATCCTGGCGCCGCTGTCGTATCGCAACCTCGACGACGACCCTGACTTCCACGGGGTCAACACGACGACCGAGCGGCTGTGCGGGGTGATCGCCGACCGGCTCGTGGCGGCGGTGCGCGCGGGGGAGCTGGGGGCCGGCGGAGCCTCCCTCACCGGGATCGCCGTGACGCTGCACGAATCGCACATCGCGTGGGCGACGTACGAGGTGGCGCTATGAGCGGGACGCCGTCGTGAGTGGGGTGCCCGGGCCGGTGCACTTCCTCGTGCCGGACGGCGTCGACGACCCCGACCGGGTGAGCGGTGGCAACATCTTCGACCGGCACATCCGCGACGGACTGGCCGCGATCGGTTGGGACGTGCGGACAACGGAGGTGGAGACGGATGCTGCGACCCCCGCCGCTGCGGTGCTCTCCGGCCTCCCTGACGGGGCACTCGTGCTCATCGACGGTCTCGTCGCGACCGGTTCGCCGGAGGCGGTCGAGGCTGCGGCCGGACGCCTGCGCATCGTCGTCCTCGCGCACATGGTGTCGGCGGCGTTCCCCGACGCCGAACCGGGGGCCATCGACCAGGAGCGCAGGGCTCTGCGAGCTGCGCACCGGGTGATCGCGACGAGCGACTGGACGAAGCGCGAGCTCGTGAAGCGCGGGCTGGCATCGGCCGACCGGATCGACGTCGCGACGCCTGGCGCCGATGCCGCCGCCGTCTCCCCTGGCACTCCGAGCGGCCGCGCGCTGCTCTGCGTCGGCGTCKTCGCCCCGCACAAGGGGCAGGACACGCTCGTCGAGGCGCTCGCGGCGCTCGCCGCGCAGCCCGAGTGGACCTGCACCATCGCGGGGTCGCTTGCCGCGCGGCCGGACTTCGCGGACCACATCAGGGCGCGCGCTCGCGCGGCAGGAGTGGCCGACCGGATCACGATGGCGGGCGTGCTCGGCCGGGACGACCTCGACGCCGCCTACCGCCGGGCCGACCTGCTCGTCGCGCCCTCTCGCGCCGAGAGCTACGGCATGGCGATCGGCGAGGCGCTGCGCCGCGGCATCCCGATCGTCGCGAGCAGCGTGGGCGGGGTGCCCCAGACCGTCTCCCCTGCCGCGGCGGTGCTCGTGCCCCCGGATCAGCCCGCCGCGCTGCGGCAGGCGCTGGAGTACTGGATGATCGACCCTGGCCTGCGCGCGCGGCTGAAGGCCGGCGCGCAGCGCGCCGGTGCGCGGCTCCCGCAGTGGAGCGACACCGTCACCCGGATCGCCGCGAGCCTCGAGGAGGCCCGATGACCGTCCTGCTGAGGGCGACCGGCGCCCCGCCGGTGACCGGCGTGCGACCGGCCAAACGTGCGCAGCCGGCAACGGGCGTGCGGACGATCCTCGCGTCGCCGCGGCTGAGCGTGTGGGTGCGGGTCGCGGTCGGYGGCGGCATCCTCCTCGCGCTCGCGCTCGCGGTGGGCGCGGAGCCGTTCCTGCGAGGCCTCGCCTCGGTGTCGCTGCCCGCGGTCGCGGCGG
>NZ_JBFUFC010000221.1:0-6060 GCF_056403635.1 Microbacterium sp. P2_F9
GGGTACACCGCCTCAACGGGCAGCCGGACCTCGCCCGAACCGATGCGCTGGAACAGTTCGCCGATCAGGGCGGCTCGTTTCGCGGCATCCATCGTCCTCGACACCGTGCTGCCCCAGAAGCCCTTCACCGTCGCCTGCTTGAAGATGAGGTCGCCGGACGAGATCTGAAGCAGGCCGGATCCCATCGCGCCGAACGACACGAGCGTGCCGCCTTCGCCGAGCAGCGACAGCAGTTCGCCGGCAGCCTTCCCGCCTACCGAGTCGACGGCCGCGCGAGGCTCGGCGCCGTCGAGGATCTCGGCGGCGCGTTCGCGCCAGTCGGCGCTCTCGGTGGAGACGATGTTGTGGATGCCGAGGGCGGCGAGTTCGTCGACGCCGGCATCGCGGCGCACGAGGCCGAGCACATGGATGCCGCGGGCCGGCGCGAACTGCGCGACCAGCTTGCCGACGGCGCCGTTGGCGGTGTTCTGCACGATCCAGTCGCCGGACTGCACGTCGAGCGAGTCGAGCAGGGCGAGCGCGCTGAACGGCATGGAGATCAGCTGCGCGGCGGTCTCGTCGGTGATCGCGTCGGGCACAGGCAGGAGACCGGCCGCCTTGGCGACGAAATACTCGGCCCAGACTCCGAAGGAGCCGCCGGTGACGCGCTGCCCGACCTGCAATCCCTCGACACCCTCGCCGAGTGCGTCGACCACGCCGACCGCTTCGGTGCCCGACGCGGCGGGCAGCTCGGGCTTGAATCCGTACGTGCCCCGGATCGTCCAGAGGTCGTGGTTGTGGATGGGGGAGAGAAGGGTGCGGACACGCACCTGTCCGGGGCCGGGCTCGGGGAGCGGGCGCTCGGCGACCTCCAGGACCTCGGTCGGGTCTCCGAAGGTGGTGTGGATGAGTGCGCGCATGGTGCTGCTCCTTCTGTTGACCGCGGAAACACGAAAACCCCTGGCTGGCCAGGGGKTTTATGGGTGCATGCGAGGGGCTGACGGGAATCGAACCCGCATCATTAGTTTGGAAGACTAAGGCTTTACCACTAAGCTACAGCCCCGAATCCGACGGCGTTCCGTCGGGATCGGGTTATTGAGTTGTCCGCAGCAGGCCGCGGCATCCGACAGTCTACCGGACCGGCCCCCGCACTCCTGCCCGCCGGCGCCAATCCGTGCCACACACAGTTGGGTCACACCCGAGTCGGCTAGACTTCTCAGGGCCGTTCGGCATGCGCGCGCGTATGCAGCCCGCCCGGGGCGTAGCTCAGCTTGGTAGAGCGCCCGCTTTGGGAGCGGGAGGTCGCAGGTTCAAATCCTGTCGCCCCGACATCACGGCCCCACAGACCCAGACCTTCAGCTGCACCGTTTCGCGTGCGGCCGAGACGAGGAGAACGAACAGTCATGGTCAACAGCACCGTCGAGACGCTCAGCCCGACCCGGGTGAAGCTCCACATCACGGTCACCCCCGACGAGCTCAAGCCGAGCATCGCGCACGCGTATGAGCACATCGCTCAGGACGTGCAGATCCCCGGCTTCCGCAAGGGCAAGGTGCCGGCGCCGATCATCGACCAGCGTGTCGGTCGCCTCGCAGTTCTCGAGCACGCCGTCAGTGAGGGTCTCGACACCTTCTACCGCGACGCCGTCGCATCGAACGAGGTGCGGGTGCTCGGACGCCCGAAGGCCGAGGTCACCGTCTGGCCCAGCGACAAGGACTTCAGCGGAGACCTCGAGGTCGAGGTCGAGGTCGACGTGCGGCCCGAGTTCGCGCTTCCCGAGCTCGAGGGTCAGACCGTGACCGTCGAGGCCGTCGAGGCCGACGACGCCGCGATCGACGCTGAGCTCGACCGCCTGCGCAGCCGCTTCGGCACGCTCGTGACGGTCGACCGTCCGGCCGCGACCGGCGACTTCGTCGAGCTCGACCTCGTCGCCACCATCGGCGACGAAGAGATCGACCGCGCCGAGGGTGTCTCGTACGAGGTCGGCTCGGGCGAGCTGCTCGAAGGCATCGACGAGGCCATCGACTCGCTCACCGCCGGTGAGGACACCACCTTCCGCTCGAAGCTCGTCGGCGGCGACCACGCCGGTKAGGACGCCGAGGTCTCGGTCACCGTCACGGCCGTCAAGGAGCGCGAGCTTCCCGACGCCGACGACGACTTCGCGCAGATCGCCAGCGAGTTCGACACGATCGCCGAGCTGCGCGAGAGCCTCGCCGAGCGCGTCGGACAGCAGTCCGTCTTCGCGCAGAGCGCGGCAGCCCGCGACAAGCTCATCGAGCAGCTGCTCGAGCAGGTCGAGATCCCCGTGCCTGCCGGACTCGTCGAGGACGAGGTGCACAACCACCTCGAGGGCGAAGGCCGTCTCGAAGACGACGTGCACCGTGCCGAGGTGACCGAGGCCAGCGAGAAGCAGTTCCGCACGCAGATGCTGCTGGACGCGATCGCCGAGAAGCTCGACGTCTCGGTCTCGCAGGACGAGCTCACCCAGTACCTCGTGCAGTCGGCCGCCCAGTACGGCATGCCCCCGCAGGACTTCGTGACGGCGCTGCAGGAGAACAACCAGCTGCCCGCCATGGTCGGCGAGGTCGCTCGCAACAAGGCGCTCGCCGTCGCCCTCGGCAAGGTGTCTGTCGTCGACACGAACGGCAAGACGGTCGACCTGAGCGACTTCATCGCCGTGGATGACGAAGACGACGCTGAAGAGGTCGTCGAAGAGGCCGAGGAGATCGCGGATGCCGCGGCCGAGGCCGATGAGATCATCGAAGCCGAAGAGGCCGCTGTGGTCGAGGAGAAGCCGGCCAAGAAGGCTCCGGCCCGCAAGCCGGCCGCCAAGAAGGCCGCTGCCGACAAGAAGTAGTCGCCCGCTGGGTCGACGAGGGGACGGATGCCGCGCGCATCCGTCCCCTTTCTTCATCGAGGAGGAACCATGGCCGATGAGTGGGACGCCCAGGTGGCGGCTGTCTGGGCAGATCACGAGCTGAGTGACGCCGATCGGATCGCGCGGATCGACGCGCTCGCCGCCACGCTCGACGACGGCGATGCGCGGGGTCTCTTCGAGCGTGCCGGCGCCCGCGACTCGGCGGGCATCGAAACCGAAGCCGAACCGCTCTACCGCCAGGCGCTCGCTGCGGGCCTGGACGAGTACAGTCGCGCTCGTGCAGTGATCCAGCTCGCCAGCACGCTGCGCAACCTCGGCCGGACCGACGAGGCGCGCGGGATGCTGCGCGAAGAGTTCGATCGCGGACCCGACGCACCCCTGCACGACGCCGCCGCGGCCTTCTACGCGTTGGCGCTGGTGTCGTCGGGGGAGGCCGTGGCCGCGGCATCCGTCGCACTGAAGGCGCTCGCGCCGCATCTGCCTCGGTACACCCGCTCCGTCGCCGCGTATGCCGATGACCTCGTGAGCGAGCGGGACTGACCGTCCGCTCTCTGCCCAGGGCGAACACGGCCGGGTCGTCGAACGCGCCCCGGTAGATTCGAGGAGACGTCCAAGGAATCAGGAGTACTAATGGCCGAACCACTTGTCGCGACGAGCGTCTTCGACAGGCTGCTGCGGGACCGCATCATCTGGCTGGGCTCAGAGGTGCGCGACGACAATGCCAATGAGATCTGCGCGAAGATCCTGCTGCTCGCAGCGGAAGACCAGCAGAAGGACATCTACCTCTACATCAACTCGCCTGGCGGCTCGATCACAGCCGGCATGGCGATCTACGACACGATGCAGTTCGTCCCGAACGACATCGTGACCGTCGGCATCGGCATGGCCGCGTCGATGGGCCAGCTGCTGCTCACGAGCGGCACCAAGGGCAAGCGCTACATCACCCCGAACGCGCGGGTGCTGCTGCACCAGCCGCACGGCGGGTTCGGCGGCACGGCGAGCGACATCCAGACGCAGGCTCAGCTGATCCTCGACATGAAGAAGCGCCTCGCCGAGATCACCGCCGAGCAGACCGGCAAGTCCGTCGAGCAGATCAACGCCGACGGCGACCGCGACCGGTGGTTCGGTGCCAAGGAAGCGCTCGAATACGGCTTCGTCGACCACATCCGCGCCCACCTGACGGATGTCGTCGGCGGCGGCGGCACGGCCAACTGACGAGACCTGCGGCGAAAGAGAGAGAAACCCGAATGCACACCCCGACCTTCGGCATTCCGCAGGGCCTGAACGTTCCGAACAGCCGGTACATCCTGCCGCAGTTCGAAGAGCGCACGGCCTACGGCTACAAGCGCCAGGACCCGTACAACAAGCTCTTCGAGGATCGCGTCATCTTCCTCGGCGTGCAGGTGGACGACGCCTCGGCTGACGACGTCATGGCGCAGCTCCTGGTCCTGGAGAGCCAGGACCCCGACCGCGACATCATCATGTACATCAACTCGCCCGGTGGCTCGTTCACCGCGATGACGGCGATCTACGACACCATGCAGTACGTGTCGCCGCAGATCCAGACCGTCGTGCTCGGTCAGGCTGCGTCGGCTGCGGCCGTGCTGCTGGCAGCCGGCGCACCCGGCAAGCGTCTCGCCCTGCCGAACGCGCGCATCCTCATCCACCAGCCCGCAATGGGCGAGGCGGGCCACGGGCAGGCGTCGGACATCGAGATCCAGGCCGCAGAGATCCTGCGGATGCGCACCTGGCTCGAAGAGACCCTGGCGAAGCACTCGAACAAGACGCAGGCAGAGGTCAACAGGGACATCGATCGCGACAAGATCATCTCCTCGGAAGAGGCTGTCGTGTACGGCCTCGTCGACCAGGTCCTCACGACCCGCAAGCGCCTTCACGGTCAGGCCGCCCTGACGAAGTAGCTTCATCCTTCAGCGCCCCGCTCCCGAATCATCGGGGGCGGGGCGCCGGTGCGCCCGGGGGCGTTTGCGCCCAGAGCGTACGGCGCCCTTCCACACTTCGCGTCGCAATCCCGCCCGACGTCCGCGTCAGCGGTTAGGCTCTGAGGACGGTGGGAAGCGGCAGCCCCGCGGCAACGAGGAGGAGCCCGATGGCACGTATCGGTGAGAGCGCCGACCTGTTCAAGTGCTCATTCTGCGGAAAGAGCCAGAAGCAGGTGCAGCAGCTGATCGCCGGTCCCGGCGTGTACATCTGCGACGAGTGCGTCGAGCTATGCAACGAGATCATCGAAGAGCGTGCCGCTGAGCAGGGCGCGGGCGTCGTCTCCGACTTCGACCTCCCCAAGCCCCGCGAGATCTTCGCGTTCCTCGAGGAGTACGTCGTCGGCCAGGTGCCGGCCAAGCGCGCGCTCTCGGTCGCGGTGTACAACCACTACAAGCGCATCCGCGCCCACGGCACCCTGCAGACCGCCGAGCAGCGCGCCGACGACATCGAGATCGCCAAGAGCAACATCCTGCTCATCGGCCCCACCGGCTGCGGCAAGACGTATCTCGCCCAGACGCTCGCCAAGCGACTGAACGTCCCCTTCGCGGTGGCGGACGCGACGGCCCTCACCGAGGCCGGGTACGTCGGCGAGGACGTCGAGAACATCCTCCTCAAGCTCATCCAGGCGGCCGACTTCGACACGAAGCGCGCCGAGACCGGCATCATCTACATCGATGAGGTCGACAAGATCGCCCGCAAGGCCGAGAACCCGTCGATCACCCGCGATGTGTCGGGGGAGGGCGTCCAGCAGGCGCTCCTGAAGATCCTCGAGGGCACCGTCGCGTCGGTGCCCCCGCAGGGCGGACGCAAGCACCCGCACCAGGAATTCATCCAGATCGACACGACGAACGTGCTGTTCATCGTCGCCGGAGCGTTCGCCGGGCTCGAAGACATCGTCTCGAGCCGGGTCGGCAAGCACGGCATCGGCTTCGGTGCCCAGCTGCACGACAAGGAGCGCGACCTCGACCTCTTCAGCGAGGTGCTCCCGGAAGACCTGCACAAGTTCGGCCTCATCCCCGAGTTCATCGGTCGGCTCCCGGTCGTGGCATCCGTCTCGCCACTCGATCAGGTCGCGCTGATGGAGATCCTGACTGAGCCGAAGAACGCGCTCGTCAAGCAGTACCAGCGCATGTTCGAGCTCGACGGGGTCGAACTCGAGTTCGAGCACGACGCCCTCGAGGCCGTCGCCGACCTCGCCGTGGGC
>NZ_JBFUFC010000222.1:0-5776 GCF_056403635.1 Microbacterium sp. P2_F9
GCGCACCCCAGTAGGTCGCGGGGTGCGACCAGGGCGAATTCTGGGCGGATTCGGGTGCCGCCAGCAGATCGAGGGTCATCGGGATATTCCTTCTGGCGCGCCGCCGTCGGCGCGCACCACGACAAGCCTACGGGCCGCGCCTGGGTGTTCCCGACGCGTGCCCCCGCTGGGATTCGAACCCAGACTGCGGCGATTTTAAGTCGCTTGCCTCTGCCGGTTGGGCTACGGGGGCGTCCCACGGTGTCGTCGGAGCACCTTCACACTATCCGGGTGGCGCAGCGCCGGTTTCGGCATCCGCGACGTCATCGCCAAGCGGTTCGCGCGCGGTCTTCGTCCAGCTCGTGCGGCCGGCGAGCTGGCGCACTAGCGAGACGAACAGCACGGGGAAGACCATCCAGGAGTAGATCGTGTAGGGGATCACGAGCACGAGCGCGGTGAACACCGAGAACCATCGTCCGCCGCGGAGGATGAGGGCCACGAGGCCTGGCCCGAACGCGATCGAGGCGAAGAAGATCGCGGTGAGGAGATAGGGCGGCTGGTAGCCCACGTCATCGACCAGATCGAGGATGATCGACACCGCGAACCCGACGCCGACCGTGAGCTGAAGCGGCGGGGTCAGCAGGTACCAGACGGCATCGATGTGACCGAGGATCGAGGTGCGCGCCTGGCCTGTGCCGCGCAGGAGGGTCAGCGCCTGCCAGTTGCCCTGCGCCCAGCGCACCCGCTGGCGGTACAGGCGGCGGAGCGAGTTCAGGCCCTGCTGATCGATCGTCGCGTCGTTGTCCTGCTCGCCGGCCCAGCCCGCCTGAATCATGCGGACGCCCAGATCCTGGTCTTCGGTGAGTCGGTCCCGCCACGGACCGCCCGCCTGGTCGTCGGCCACGGCATCCAGAGCGCTCAATCGGGTGAACTGGCCGTTGCCGCCCATGTTGGCCGTTCCCCACCAGGCGCGCCCGGCCTGGAAGATCAGGCCGAAGGTCGTGAATTCGACATCCTGCGCCCAGGTGAGGAATCCGCGGCGGTTGTAGATCCGCACCAGGACCTGCACTCCCCCGACGTTCGGCCGGACGAAGTGCCGGACGACCTGCGCGGGACTGTCCGGATCGAGCCGCCCATCCGCGTCGATCACACCCACCACGACACGGTCGCGCGGGACGCCGGCGAGCTCCGGCGAGGCCAGCAGGGTCTCGAGCTCGCGATACGCCGCGTTGAGCGCAGCCGCCTTGCCCTGCCGGGAATCCGGCGCTCTGCGGGTGAGGACCTGCAGGCGCGGATCATCGATGGAGGCGAGGATCTCGGGGGTCGCGTCCTCCGAGCCGTCGTCGATGACGAGGATGATCGAGCGCGCGGCGCGGGTGGCCTGGAGGCGCGCGACGGCGTCGGCGATCGTCACCTCCTCATTGAGCGCGGGCACCAGGAACACCCACACGAATTCGCTCTCGTCGATCGGATGGGCGGCTTCGGCGCCCTCCGCGCGACGCACCAGCCTGCGGAATCGTGCGGACAGCACCACCAGCGTGATGACCGAGATGAACGAGCCCAGCGCGACGACGAGGGCCACGGTGAACAGCACCTGCGCCCAGGTGGGGACCCCGGGGTAGAGCTGGCCGACGAAGTCCATCACCCCTCCTGCGCTCCGTCGGACGCGCGGTGGATCGGGATCGGAAGGGTGAGCGAGGCAGTGTCGTCCTCCCGGACGAGCTCGATCCGCTCGATCGGGTCTTCTGCGCCGCCCGCGGCGAGCACCTCGGCGCGATCGAACCCCGGTCCGAACGGGGAAGGCGGCGGCGTGTTGTCCAGCACGTGCAGGGTCGCCGCCACGATCCGCTCGGATGCTCGCCCATCCCCATAGGGATTGGTCCGGCGCTGTCGACGCTCATACTCCCGGTGGTCCTCCAGCAGCCGCTGCGCGGCGCTTACGATGACCTCCACCTCCGTGCCGACGAGCTCGAGGGTTCCGGCTGTAACGCCCTCCTGGCGTTCGGTCGTGTCCCGCAGCACGAGCACCGGCGTCCCGAGGGAGGGTGCCTCCTCCTGGATGCCGCCCGAGTCGGTCAGCACCACCGCGGCACGGCGCAGCAGCCGGGCGAACGCGGTGTAGCCCATCGGGCCGACGAGGGACACGTTGGCGACACCGTCGAGGCGCTCATGGAGCACCGCGGCCACGGCGGGATTCGGATGCAGCACCACGACGAATCGCACAGCGGGATACAGGCCGGCCAGGCGGTGCACCGCCTTGGCGATGCGAGCGAGCGGCTTGCCCCAGTTCTCACGGCGATGGGCGGTGACCACGATCAGCGGCGTGGACGAATCGGTCTCCAGGTCGTCGAGCTGCGGGTCGCCGAACGGGGCCTCGAGCGTGGCGGCGAACTGCAGGGCGTCGATCCCGGTGTTGCCCGTGACGTAGATGCGGCCGAACGGGATGCCCTCGCGGACGAGGTTCTCCTTGTTCTGGGTGGTGGGCGCGAGGTGCCAGGCGGCGATGCGGCTGATCAGCTGCCGGTTCAGCTCCTCCGGGAACGGCGAGAGCGTGTTGGAGGTGCGCAGTCCCGCCTCGACATGGATCACCGGGAGCCGGAGGTGGAACGCCGCGAGGGCGGATGCCGCGGCGCTCGTGGTGTCGCCGTGCACGAAGCAGGCCCCGGGGTACCCGTCGCCGGAGACCGTCTCAGAGGGCGGCCGAGGCTCGCCGAAGCGCTCGCGGACGAACCCTTCCAGGCCGAGCATCACCTCGGCGAACAGGTCGTTGAGCGATCGTCGGGTCGGCGACAGGGTCAGCGTGATGTCCGGCCGTGTGCCGGCCAGGGCGAGCACATCCTCCACCAGCTCCGCGTGCTGACCGGTCGACACCACGACAGGGCGTACCCGCGGACTGTCCTGGAACGCCCGGATCAGCGGCATCATCTTGATGGCCTCAGGGCGAGTGCCGATCACGAAGAGGGCGTTCGCCCGAACGGGTTCCATGCCGCCACGATAGCGGTGCGGAACCCACCGGCGACGGCGCGCCGCCCGGGCTACTTCGAGGCGACCGCCGCGGGCTCGGGCTTCGCTGCGGGCTTCGCTGCGGCCTTGGAGTCGGGCTTCGCCTCGACCGGCGCCGCCACGGGCTGCTGGGGACGCGGACGCGCCGCGAACTCCTCGAAGACGTAGCGCGGGCTCTGCACCGTCTGAAGGTTCACGAGGTCGCGACCGAGCCAGAGGTTGTGCCACCAGCCCCACAGCACGCGCCACTTGCGCTCCCACGAGGGCATCGCCATGCCGTGATAGCCGCGGTGGGCGACCCACGCGGGAAGACCCTTGAGCGCGAACTTGCCGGACTGGAAGACGCCGATGCCAAGGCCCAGGCCGGCGACCGCGCCGAGGTTCTTGTGGTGGTACTCGCGGGGCAGCTCGCCCCGCAGGACGGCGACGAGGTTGCGCGCGAGCAGCTTGGCCTGGCGCACCGCGTGCTGCGCGTTGGGCACGCAGTAGCCGCCGACGCCGCCGCCGGACAGGTCGGGGACGGCGGAGACGTCGCCGGCAGCCCACGCACCCTCGACGATCTCCTCGTCGGTGCCGACGCGCAGGTCGGGGCGGGTGCGGATGCGACCGCGCTCCTCGACCGGAAGGTCGCCGCCGCGCACCACCGTGGGGTTGGCCATGACGCCGGCCGTCCAGATGATGAGATCGCTCGGGAGCACCTCACCGGTCGACAGCTCGATGTTGCCGTCCACGGCTCCGGTGACCTGCGTCTCGAGGTGCACGTACGCGCCGCGCTTGGCGAGGTTGGCGAGCACCCACTCGCTGGTCTTCAGCGACACCTCGGGCATGATGCGGCTCATCGCCTCGATGAGGTGGAAGTGGGTGTCGTCGAACGTGAGCTGCGGGTAGTCCTTCACCAGCGACGAGGCCAGCGAGCGGAGCTCGGCRAACACCTCGATGCCGGCGAACCCGCCACCGACCACGACGACCGTGAGCAGACGGTCGCGCTCCGGACCAGCCGGAAGGGTCGACGCGAGGTCGAAGTTCGACATGAGGCGGTCGCGGATCGCGACGGCCTCTTCGATGGTCTTGAGCCCGATCGCGTTGTCGGCGATGCCCGGGATCGGGAACGTGCGCGATACGGCACCGGCGGTGACGACGATCTGGTCGTAGGACTGCTCCCACGGCTCGCCCCGCTCGGGGGTGATGGTCGCGACGCGGTTCGCGTGGTTGATGCCGGTGACCTTCGCGGCGATGACCGTCGTCCGCTTGAGGTGGCGGCGCAGCGCAACCACCGAGTGACGGGCCTCGATCGATCCGGCAGCCACCTCGGGGAGGAACGGCTGATAGGTCATGTACGGCAGGGGGTCGACGACCATGACCTCGGCCTCGCCCTTGCGGAGGTGCTTCTCGAGCTTCCAGGCGGTGTAGAAGCCGGCGTAGCCTCCACCGACGATGAGGATCTTGGGCACAGTGCTGTTCGCGGTGCGGGACACGGTGAGAGGAACTCCTCGGAGATCAGCGGCTCGGCGTGCGGGAAGAGCGCGCCATTCGGATGCGTCGGACAGCAGCGGTGATACCGAGCGCTACCAGTATAGCGGTGACGGTCGCCCCGGACGCTGGAAGCGTGCCGTACAGGAGCGTGTTCACCGTCGGCAGCAGCGGGGAAGCCGCACGCGTCACCGTCTCCACCGTAGGGAGCTGATCGATCTTCACCGGACCCGCCTGAGGTTGCGGCACCGGGGCTGCGTCGGCCCGCCGATAGGTGCGGATCCAGTCTTCGAGACTGCCCATCGGGTTGGCCGTGACCAGCGGAATGCCCGCGGAGACGGCGGCACCGGCATCCACCAGTCCGTAGCCGTACAGCGGATCGGGCACCGCGGTCTCGTCGGCCGCGGGATGCGCCGTGCGGATGATGCGGTTGATGACATTCGCCGCGTCCAGGTCCGGATGCGCGGACCGCACGAGGGCCGCGATGCCGGCCACGATGGGCGCGGCGCCGCTGGTGCCGTCCCAGAGCACGAGACTACCGTCCGCCGAGACGCCGACGAGGTTCTCGCTCGGCGCGGAGACGCCGATGGTGATCCCCTGCGTGGACGCCTCGAGACTCGCCTTGCCCTGCGGGTCGACCCCGGCGACGGTCAGCACGCCGGGGATGGTGGCGGGGGCGCCGACGCGCGTGGTGCCGCTCCCCCGGTTGCCCGCGGCGACGACCACGACGACGTCGTGGTCGAAGGCGTAGAGAAACGCGTCGTCCCAGCTCTCATCCCAGGCCGGCGTGTTCGTGGTGAGCGACAGGTTGATGACGTCGGCGCCGTGATCGACGGCCCAGTGCATCGCCTGCGCGATCTGCTCAGCGAACGGGACGGACGCCGAGGAGCCGAAGGCGACCGAGATCGAGAGCAGCTCGGCCTCCGGCGCGACGCCGATCATCCCGGTGTCCGGGCTGGTGCCCCGCGCCGCCGCGAGCGAGGCCACCCAGCTGCCGTGGTTGCCGTCCACCGCGCCGACCGCCGTCCGGCCATCGSAGGACCCCTGACCCGAGACATCCGTGCCTCCCACCACCGCGGAGTCGAGCTCGGGCACGCGCCCGATGCCGGTGTCGATCACGGCGATGCGCACTCCCGCGCCCTTCGTCGTCGTCCAGGCGGTGCGGATGCCGTATTCGTCGAGCCAGTACTCGGCGGCTCGCACCGGGTCGCCCTCCGGGTCGACCTCAGCAGCCACAGCCGCTGCCGGCGCACCGACGAGCGCGCCCAGCAGCGCCGCGATCGCGACGATCCGTCCGGCCCCGGCCAGACGTGAGCTGCGCGTC
>NZ_JBFUFC010000223.1:0-5771 GCF_056403635.1 Microbacterium sp. P2_F9
GGACGCCAATGCGGCGGAGATCGTCGACGCGCTGCCGGAAGGCTGGGACGCCGTCGCAGGGCAGCGCGGTGCGCGGCTCTCGGGCGGGCAGCGCCAGCGCATYGCCATCGCGCGGGCGCTCGTGCGCGATCCGAAGGTGCTGCTCCTCGACGAGGCGACGTCGGCGCTCGACCCCGAGTCAGAGGCGCTCGTGCGCGACGCGCTGGCACGCCTGATGCGCGGGCGGACGACGCTCGTGGTCGCACACCGGCTTTCCACGATCCGCGGCGCCGATCGCATCGTCGTGCTCGATCACGGGCGCATCGTCGAAGTGGGCCGGCACGATGAGCTGGTTGCGCGCGGCGGCCGCTACGCACGTCTCGAGCGGGCGCAGAACCTTTCCGAATGACTGAGAATCCCAGCAAGGAGACGCTCCCGATGAGCACGCACGAACGCGCCGCCGACCACTATCGATGGGTGAACGACGGCGCCCTCGGCCCCGGGCGGCTGCGCTACGGTGCCGACTACAACCCGGAGCAGTGGCCGCGGGAGGTGTGGCGCGAGGACATGCGCCTCATGCAGCAGGCCGGCGTCAACATCGTCTCGCTCGGCATCTTCTCCTGGGCGCTGCTCGAGCCGCGGCCCGGGGAGTGGGACTTCGGCTGGCTCGACGACGTCATGGACCTGCTTCACGAGAGCGGCATCGACGTCGACCTCGCCACCGCGACCGCGTCGCCCCCGCCGTGGCTGTCGCGGCTGCACCCCGAGGTGCTGCCTGTGACCGACGACGGCACCGTGCTGCACGCGGGCGGACGGCAGCACTGGCGCCCGACATCCCCGATCTTCCGGTTCTACGCCCTGAGGCTCGTGCGCAAGATCGCCGAGCGCTACGCGGACCACCCCGCGCTCGTCGCCTGGCACATCTCGAATGAGCTCGGCTGCCACAATGCGTTCGATTACTCGGATGACGCGGCCCGCGCCTTCCGCGGCTGGCTCCAGGATCGCTACCCCTCCCTCGACGCGCTGAACGATGCGTGGGGAACGGCCTTCTGGTCGCAGCACTACGGCGACTGGGAGGAGATCGTGCCGCCCCGGGTCGCGCCCACCCACGTCAATCCGGGTCGTCAGCTCGACTTCGAGCGCTTCTCGTCCGACGCGCTCCTCGGCTACCTGCGTGCGGAGAATGCGGTGCTCGCCGAGGTCACGCCATCGATTCCGCGGACCACGAACTTCATGGTCACCGAGGTCTTCCCGTCGGTCGACTACGYGACGTGGACGGGCGATGTCGACTTCGTCTCGAACGACCACTACCTCCGCCCGGGAGCGGGCGGACGCGAAGAGCTGTCGTTCTCCGCGAACCTGACCGGCAACCTCGCGCTCGGGCGTCCCTGGTTCCTGATGGAGCACGCGACGAGCGCGGTGAACTGGCGTGACGTGAACACCGTCAAGCGCGCCGGTGAACTGGCGCGGGACGCCCTGACCCACGTCGGCCACGGCGCCGATGCGGTCTGCTTCTTCCAGTGGCGCCAGTCGCGTGCCGGCGGCGAGCGGTACCACTCGGCGATGGTCCCGCACGCGGGGGAGGACAGCCGGGTCTACCGGGATGTCGCGGAGCTCGGTCGCACGCTCGGCGAGCTCGCCGCGCTGACCGGGTCGCGGCGACGGCCCGCACGGGTCGCGATCCTCTTCGACTGGGAGTCGTGGTGGGTGGCCGAGCGCGACTCGCACCCGTCCAACCGCCTCCGCTACCGGGGCGAGGCCCTCGACTGGTACACCGCCCTGCTCGACCTCGGCGTCCGCGCCGACGTGATCCCGGTCGGGTCGTCCTTCGACGACTACGAGGTCGTCATCGCCCCGATGCTCCACGTCGTGACGGGCGAGCTGCGTGGCCGGCTCGAGGCGTTCGTCGCCACCGGCCGCGAGCTCATCGTCACGTACTTCTCCGGCACCGTGGACGAGCACGACCGGGTCTGGCTCGGCGGGTATCCCGGCGCGCTGCGTGAGGTCCTCGGCATCCTCGTCGAGGAGTTCGTGCCGCTGCTCCCCGAGGAGCGGATCGGGCTGTCCAACGGGACGAGCGCTGCGAAGTGGACGGAACGCGTCCGCGTCGCCGGCGACGCGGTCACGGTCCTCGCTTCGTATGAGGATGGCGACCTCGCCGGGGCGCCGGCGATCACCCGCCGAGCGGTCCAGGGCGGKGGAGCGACGTATGTGGCCTCCGACCTCGGCGCGGATGGCCTGCGCATCCTCCTGCGCGACCTCAGCGCCGGCATCCCCGCCCTCCAGGCCGATGCCCGTGCCGCGGACGGAGCGCTCGAGCTCCTCGTGCGGGGTGACGACACGGCCGAGTACACCTTCTTCATCAACCGCACCGACGCGGAGGTCACCGCTCCGCTGCAGGGCGGCATCCCCCTGATCGCCGCCACCGACCCATCCACGCCTGAGGACACCGTCACGATCCCGCCCCGCGGCGGGATCGTGACCCGGTCGGAGGCGCGCGCCTCCCACGAGCAGAACGGGACCGATCCCCGATGACCACCACCCTTCCTTCCGCGGACAGCGCGCTTGCCGGCGCAGAGCTCTCGGCCGCGGCATCCGTGTCCCGGTTCGCGATCGGCGAGAGCGACTTCCTGCTCGACGGCGAGCCGTTCCAGATCCTGTCGGGGGCGATCCACTACTTCCGTGTGCACCCCGACCACTGGGCCGACCGCATCCGCAAGGCCAGGCTCATGGGGCTCAACACGATCGAGACCTACGTGGCGTGGAACCTGCACGCCCCGCAGCGCGGCGAGTGGGACGTCACCGGCCGGCTCGACCTCGCGCGGTTCCTGCGGACCGTCGCCGACGAGGGCATGCGCGCGATCGTCCGGCCCGGGCCCTACATCTGCGCCGAGTTCGACAACGGCGGCCTGCCCACGTGGCTGTTCACCGACCCGGAGGTGGGCGTGCGCCGCAATGAGCCGCACTACCTCGCCGCCGTGGGCGAGTACCTCGATCGGGTCAATGCCATCGTCGCGCCCCTGCAGATCGACCAGGGCGGCCCGGTGATCCTGGTGCAGATCGAGAATGAGTACGGCGCCTACGGATCGGATGCCGAGTACCTGCAGATCCTCGTAGACCGGACGCGCGCCGGCGGCATCACCGTGCCGCTCACGACGGTCGATCAGCCCGAGCCGCACATGCTGGAAGGCGGCTCGCTGCCCGGTCTGCACAAGACGGCGTCGTTCGGCTCGCGTTCCCCCGAGCGCCTCGCGGTGCTGCGCGAGCACCAGCGGACTGGGCCGCTCATGGTCTCGGAGTACTGGAACGGCTGGTTCGACTCGTGGGGCGACTACCACCACACGACCTCGGTCGAAGCCTCCGCCGCCGACCTCGACGCGCTGCTTTCGCTCGGCGCGTCCGTCAACCTGTACATGTTCCATGGCGGGACCAACTTCGGCCTCACCAGCGGAGCCAACGACCGCGGCGTGTACGCCTCGATCACCACGAGCTACGACTACGACGCGCCGCTCGACGAGGCCGGTCGCCCGACAGCGAAGTACTGGGCTTTCCGCGATGTGCTCGCGGGTCACACGACCCTGGCCGAGGACCTTCCGGCGGCCGGCGGACCGGCGCCCGAGCAGGTCGTGCTCCTCGCCGCCCGGCGTCCGTTCCTGGAGGCCATCGCATCGTCGGCCACGATCGACAGCGCCCACCTCCCGACCTTCGCCCAGGCGGGGCACGACGCCGCGATCCTCGTGCACCGCACGGAGCTGCAGCGCGACGAACCCGGCGTGCTCGTGCTCGACGACGTCCGCGATCGGGTGCACGTGCTGGTCGACGGCCTGTGCGTCGGCATCCTCTCCCGCGAGCTCGGTCAGTCCACGCTCGCGCTCCCGCCCGTGCGCGAGGAGCTCATCCTGGTCGTGGAGAGCCTCGGCCGGGTCAACTACGGGCCGCGCATCGGCGAGGACAAGGGGATCATCGGCGGCGCGTCGATCGACGGCCGGCCGCTCGGCGCATGGCGGACGACCCCGCTGCGCGAGAGCGACCTCACCGACCTCGCCGCCGGCGCGGGGGAGGGGAAGGCAGCCATCGGCGCGATCCCCGGCCTCACCTTCGCGCACGCGGAGTTCTCCGTCGACGAGCCCGCCGACCGGTTCCTCGACACCGACGGCTGGGGCAAGGGGATCGCCTGGGTCAACGGATTCTGCCTCGGCCGCTACTGGTCGCGGCCCCCGCAGCGGACCCTGTACGTCCCAGGCCCGGTGCTGCTGCACGGCCGCAACGAGCTCGTCGTGCTCGAGCTCGACGGCGCCCGCACGGACGTCGCGCGGTTCGTCGGCGACGCGGATCCCGGCCCCGTCGAGTACTGACGAGGTCCTGTTCGGCGCCCGGCATTCTCACAGCCACCCGTACCGCATGATTCTTCAGGCCCATGACGCGCCGGAGCGATGACGCTCACGGCAGCACGACACCCATCAAGGACGCACACCGATGAAGCATCGCCACCTCGGCGCCTCCGGTCTCCGGATCTCCGAGATCACCTTCGGCAACTGGCTCACCCACGGATCCCAGCTCGGCAACGATGCCGCGACCGCCTGCGTGTACGCGGCACTAGATGCCGGGATCACCACGTTCGACACCGCCGACATGTACGCGAACACCGCGGCGGAGTCGGTCCTCGGCGAGGCGCTGCGGGGCCAGCGGCGCGAATCGCTGGAGATCTTCACCAAGGCCTACTTCGCGACCGGACCCGGTGGCCCGAACGACTCGGGGCTGTCGCGCAAGCACCTCATGGAGTCGATCGACGGCTCGCTGCGACGGCTCGGCACCGACTACGTCGACCTCTACCAGGCGCATCGCTGGGATTATGCGACGCCGCTGGAGGAGACGATGGTCGCGTTCGCCGACATCGTCCGCAGCGGAAAGGCGCTGTACATCGGCGTCAGCGAGTGGAATGCCGAGCAGCTGCGGGCAGGCTCCGCCCTGGCCAAGGAGCTGCGCATCCCGTTCGTGTCGAACCAGCCGCAGTATTCCGCGCTCTGGCGAGTCATCGAAGAAGAGGTCGTGCCCGCGTCGCGTGAGCTCGGGATCTCGCAGATCGTGTGGTCGCCCGTTGCGCAGGGCGTGCTGACCGGCAAGTACCTCCCCGGACGTGCCGCTCCCGAGGGAAGTCGTGCCCGCGACGAGAAGGTCGGCGGCGACCTCAACAACCGGTGGATGCGGGATGACGTGCTCACGCGCGTGCAGCAGCTCACGCCGATCGCCGACGAGCTGTCGTTGACGATGGCCCAGCTGGCCGTCGCCTGGGTGCTGCAGAACGACAACATCGCGGCCGCCATCATCGGGGCTTCCCGCCCCGACCAGGTGCAGGAGAACGTGGCCGCATCGGGCGTCGTCATCCCCGCCGAACTGATGCGACGCATCGACGACGTGCTGGGCGATGTGGTCGAGCGCGACCCGCGCAGAACCGACGCAGAGTCACCCGATGAGCGCTGAACGACGCCGGAAACACGGGCTTATCACGGACTCATCACGGGTTGATAACTGTGGGTTGAATTAAAACAACCCGCGAGGTAATGTGTGAAAACCGAGTTTAATCGACGGTTAGGTTAACTGGTAGGCACGTCGCGGCGAAGCGACGTAAACGAACGCGAAGAGGCGGGCGGATGTCCTTGACAGCAGTACAGGCAACAGCGGTGGAAGCTGTGCCCAAGCGGCGCAAGCAGTCGCTGTGGAAGCGATTCAACGCGAGCAAGATGCTGCTTCTGATGTGCCTCCCGGCGATCGTCTTCTTCCTCATCTTCAAC
>NZ_JBFUFC010000224.1:0-5698 GCF_056403635.1 Microbacterium sp. P2_F9
GTCCACCCGCTTCGCGCGAATCCACACGTTTCGGCGCCACCTCGGGGGCATTGGCGGCCCCGGGGGCATCGGCGGCATCGGCGGCCCCGGGGGCATCGGCGGCCTCGGGGCCGACCGGGCGGAAGCGGACGAGCGCTCCGGGTGCGAGGAGCGCGGGGGACGCGGCATCCGGATCGAAAAGCTGTGCCCGCGTCGTGCCGATCAGCTGCCATCCGCCCGGGGTCTCGCGTGGATAGGCGCCGGTGAAGCCCGCCGCGAGGCCGACCGACCCCGCAGGCACCCGGGTGCGCGGAACCTCGAGGCGAGGCACGTCGTACGGCCAGTCGGCGCTGGTGAGATAGCCGAAGCCGGGCGCGAACCCCGTGAAGGCCACCGACCAGCGGGCCGCCGCATGCTGCGCGACGAGCGCCTCCGGCGACACTCCGAGGAGCGCGGCCGCATCGGCGAGGTCAGGACCGTCGTAGACGATGTCGAGCACCACCTCGTCGGCGACCTTCGGCGCCTGCTGTCCTGGGCCGGCCGAGACGGACTGCACCCACGCGCGGGCGGCCGCGAGGGAGAGGATGCGGGGGTCGACGCGGACCAGCACCGTCCGCGCGGCGGGGACGATGTCGACGACGCCGGTGGGCCTCGACCGCTCGAGCGCCAGGTGCAGCGCGAGCACGTCCTCGAGCGCCGGCACCTCCAGCAGCAGTGCGCGGTCCCCCATCGGCAGCACGCGCGCGGTCACCACGGGGCGCGCACCGCCACGCCTGCTCCATCGAGGGCTGCGCGCACAGCGCGCGCCATCACGACCGCCGCCGGGGAGTCGCCGTGGAGGCAGAGGGATGCCGCGTCCGCCGCGATCGCGGAGCCGTCGACGGCGTCGACCACGCCATCGCGGGCAAGCCGGACCGCGCGTGCGGCAACGGCTTCGGGGTCGTCGAGCAGGGCGCCGGGCTCGCCGCGCGGGACGAGCGAGCCGTCCGCCAGGTAGCCCCGGTCGAGGAACGCCTCACGCACGAACGGCAGGCCTTCGGCCGCTGCGGCGCGGGCGATCTCGCCGGCCAGGCCGAGGATGGGCAGGGGCCGCGCGAGGCTCGCCGAAACGGCCGCGACCGCTTGGGCGACGGCGTCGGCCTGCCCACGGTCCTCGATCACCGCGTGGTAGAGCGCCCCGTGCGGCTTGACGTAGCGGAGGTCGGCACCCGCCTCGAGGAGGGCGGCGAGCTGGGCGGCGATCGTCGTCTGGAGTTCGGCGGGGTTCGGGTGCTGCCGGACGCGGCCGAAGTTCGCGGGATCCGGATAGGCCGGATGCGCGCCCACCGCCACCCCGAACCGGGTCGCGCGGGCGACCGCGGCACGCATGGACGCGGCATCCCCGGCATGCCCGCCGCAGGCGATGCTGGCGCTCGAGATGACCGCGAACATCGCCTCGTCATCGGCCGTCGGCACACCGTCGACCGTCTCGCCCAGGTCGGCGTTGAGGTCGATGCTCGCCATGGTGCCCACGCTAGCCGTCAGTGCCGGGTCCACGCCCCGACTACCGTTGAGGCATGGCCAGAGCGCGGTACGAACCCGACGAGGCACCGCAGGCGCGGCTGAGCGACGGCACCATCGCCCGGATCACAAAGTCGGGCTTCACCTCGGGCTTCGAGCTCGAGGTCGACGGCACGCCGCAGTCCCACGTCGACCTCGACGATCCCTCGCACCTGCACTTCGAGTACGTCGCGCGCATGGGCGCCGTCATCGACCAGCTCCGGATGCCTCGGCAGCCGCTGACCGCCGTGCACCTCGGCGCCGGCGCCCTGACGATTCCGCGGTACGTCGAGCACACCCGGCCCGGGTCGCGCCAGCAGGTGATCGAGCTCGAGCCGGCCCTGGTCGAGCTGGTTCGCGCCGAGCTGCCGCTGCCGCGCGGAGCGTCGATCCGCGTCCGGATCGGCGACGCCCGGGAAGGGCTCGACCGGTTGCCCGCCGGGCTCCTCGGCATGGTCGATCTGCTCGTGTCGGACGTCTACTCGGGCGCGCAGACCCCGGCGCATCTGACCACCGTCGAGTTCTACACGGCCGCCGCACGCCTGCTCGCACCCGAAGGCGTGCTCCTCGCCAACGTCGCCGATGGTGCCGGGCTCGCCTTCGCCCGCCGTCAGGTGGCGACCGTGCGGTCGGTGCTGAAGCATGTCATCGTGCTCGCCGAAGTGCAGACCCTCAAGGGCCGGCGGTTCGGCAACCTCGTCATCGCGGCCTCTCCCGCACCGCTGCCGACAGAATGGCTGCCGCGACTCATGGCGGCAGGGCCCCACCCGGCGAAGGTCGCGCAGGGCGCCGAGCTCGACGAGTTCGCGCGCGGCGCGCGTCCTGCGACCGACGCCGATGCGACGCCGTCGCCGAAGCCCGCGGCATCCGTCTTCGAGCGCTGACCCGACTTCCCCTTCTGTCGAGCGGGCAGTTTTTCGGGCGGCGGGATGACGGGGAGCGGCGTGCCGCGGCTGGCGGGGCACCACGGCCGGGGCACACTGGAACGGCGAGCCGGTCGCGTGGAGAGGAGTCACGGTGAGCTATATCCACGGGTACGACCCGCAGACGCTGCGTGAGCAGATCGACGCCCGACAGTGCAAGGACCGCCTCGCCGAGATCGGCGAGCAGCGCAGCCTTCCCGCTCTGCTCGAGCGCGTCTGGCTGCTGAAGGTGCTCGACCGCCTTGAAGACGCCCTGGTGCTGTCCGAGCTGTCGGTGCGCGTCGCGCGGATGGCCGGCACGCGCAAGGACCTGCTGCGCGCCCGCATCCTGCACGCGTCGGTGCAGGCCCACCGTCGCGCGTTCGCCGCCGCCGAGCAGGAGCTCACGATGTGCGCCGACGAGGCCGAGGGGCAGGGCTGGACGGCGATCGCCGCATTCGCCTACCAGCACCGCGGCAAGGTGCACTTCGACGCCGAGGACTTCGCTGCGGCACGCGTCGACTTCAAGCGCGCGCTCTTCCTCCGCCAGGAGTCCGGCGCCCCGGACGACCAGCTCGAGCCGACCCTCATCGCGATCGACGCGGCGGACCGGCGACGCGCGGCCGCATCCGTCGCCAGCTGACTGTCGTACCTGCGTTCTAGTCTCGCGGTCATGTCGGAACTGCAACGCGTGCGCGGATGGGCCGATGCCCTCATCGCGCTTCATCTTGATTCCTCGTGGTCATTCGCGTTCGACAACGCGAAACGCCGCGCCGGCCTGTGCGACTACACGAGCAAGCGCATCAGCGTCTCGCGCTACCTCGCGGCCCGCTACGACGATGACACCAACCACCAGACGCTGCTGCACGAGGTCGCCCATGCTCTGGCCGGACCGGATGCCCGGCACGGCCCTCGGTGGAGGGCCGTGGCCCGTGACCTGGGCTACGTCGGCGGTGTGACGCACGACGGCGAGACGGYCGTCGAACTGGCGCCGTGGGTGGGGGCGTGCGCGGCCGGGCACGTCGTGTACCGCCACCGGCGACCGACGCGCCCCACCTCGTGCTCGAAGTGCGCGCGGCGATTCGACGAGCGCTTCCTGTTCACCTGGACGCGCCGCGAGATCACCCCGGCGGTCCGGCTCGCGGCGATCAGCCCCCGCTGACGGACGAGCGCGGCGCCCCCCAGGAGCGCCGCGCCGCGACATCCGTCCGCTCTAGCAAGGCGAGTAGGTGCACGCCCGATAGGTCGAATTGCGGATGTCGGGACCGACCGTGCCGCGCCCCCACAGGTGGTCGTCCGCCGTATTGGCCGTCGAGTTGCCGATGTAGTACGCGGCAGCGTAGACATCGGGGCCATAAGGATCGCCGTAGCCGTTCGTCGATGGCTGGATCTCCTGAGCGGCGCGGAACCAGGCCTGACGCAGCGTCATGCCCGATCGTGCGTAGCTCGCGAGGCGCTTGCCCTCTTCGGTGTTGTCGTACGTGACCGCCGCGTACCCGAGCAGCAGGTGCAGACCGTCGAAGACGCCGCGCCAGCGATCGTGCACGTTGCCGCCGCCGTTGATGATGTCGTCCTGCAGAGGTCCGCAGGCCGCGATCACCGCCCACTCGAGGTTGTTGCGCCCCCAGTGGTCCGACGGGTTGTTCGGCTGGGCGCCGACGTCGCCGAAGTTCAGCCAGTCGGCGGCACCGCCGGTTGCGAGCATCCAGCCGTCCGGCCCCGCGTGACCCGTGTAGAACACGAAATCGACGTCGTCGACGTACTGGTCGTCGTTGCTCACCCAGTCGGACTTCCACGCGGCCGCGTTGCCCCAGTTGAACTTGCGCTGCCAGCCCTCGGCGGTCATCTCGTCGACGAACCCCTGCGCGTTGGCCTGGCTGCCCCCGAGACCGCCGAACGAGCCGATCCACGACGCGCCGAACGAGCGCGGCCGGATCGCCTCGAGGATCGCCGACAGGTCGATCCCGGAGAGGCCCGGCTTGAGGAAGATCGAGCCGGATGGTCCGCGCGTCAGCAGGGATTCCGGCTGGATCCCTCGGCGGCGCAGCACCGCCGAGCTGACCGTCAGGTCGCTCGGGATCGCCTCACCCGGCTTGATCACCGACGTCAGGCTAACGGCGCCGTCGTCGGGGACCCGCAGCGAGAAGGCGTCGCTTCGGCGGGGGCGCGCCGGCGCCTCGCGGGATGCGATCTCACCGAACTCGGTCGCGGGAACAAGCGTCACCCGCGAGGGGATCCACTCGTCGCCGTTGCGCACCTCGGCGGTGACCGCATACACGGGGAACAGGACGTCCTGGGCCGAGAACGACGGCGCGCTGTAGTAAGCGAGCTGGGAGCCGGTGAGCCGAACGTTCTTGCCATCATGGGTGAGGCCCGCCGCCTCGACGGCCTCCTCGACGCTGCGCAGCGGCAGCTCGTCGGCCTCCGTCGCCTCGCGCCAGACGCCGTGCACCCCGACGATCTGCCCGCCGTCGCCGATCGTCGCCCGGAAGCGTCCGCCACCACCGAAGACCGGAAGGGTCTCGCCCTTGATGTCGGCCCGGTTCGACACGTCGACGACGACGTCGCGACCGTAGGTCGCCTCACCCTCCTCCACGCTGCGTCCGGCGTCGCCGTCGGTGACGGTCTTGGACCGGCGAACGGCGGGCTCGGAGTAGCGGAACGGCCCCTTGAGCTCCGGCGTGAGCCGCAGTTCGTCGAGCGCGGCGCGCCCGATGTCGGCGACCGCGTCGTCTGTGGGCACGTCGATGCGCGGGTCGCCCCAGAGGCGACTGAGGTCGCCCGCCCAGACGCCGCCGCGGGCACGATCGGCGTCGACCGTGACGTCGAGCCCCCGCACCGTCGTCGTCGCGCCGCGGGACTCGATCCTCAGATCGTGACCGCCCAGCACATCTCGCGCGAGCTTCTCGATCTGGATGTCGTCCTGCCGCGCAGAACTGGTGTGGAAGACAGGTAATGAAGCCATGAACTTCTCCTCTCTGGACGCGCGGATCGGCTGATCCACGCATCAATTGAGGAGTGCGCCCGTGGCCTGTCTGATACAAGATCAGCGACGTGGGTTCGGCGGGAACGCCGGTGTGCCTGGCCGTCAGAGCGCGACGAAGAGCCCGTCGCGCAGGACGGGGACGACGGATGCCGCATCCACCGCCGCYGCCGCGTGCACCTCATCGCGGCGATCAGCGAGCTCGCGCCCGGAGCCGCTCGCCGTGAGCAGGTGCCTGGCCGCGCCGCGCAGCGCGCGGAACGATTCGGCCGCCGCGGCCGCCTCGGGTGAGGAG
>NZ_JBFUFC010000225.1:0-5608 GCF_056403635.1 Microbacterium sp. P2_F9
CCGCAGGGAAGGGCGCGCCGATGATCGTGAGGAAGATGGCGCTGAGGATGCCGTTGATGACGCCGAGGCTCAGCTGCCCGATGACGTAGTAGCCGACAGAGTCGGTGATCTGCTCGCCCAGGTCGATGAAGCGGGGTCGCTTGGAGGCGGGCACGAGCTGGTACACCGACCTCTTCAGGGCGGGCGTTGCCGCGGTGAAGTAGATGGTGAGGATCAGGACGATGAAAGCGCCCGTGAGCCCCGCGAACAGGGCGATCCCCGCGCCCAGCACGCTGCCGGTGATCGTCCCGGCGTTCTCGAGCGCCCATTCCTGCACCTGCTGCAGGACCAGATCGAGCTGGAGGTTGGGGAAGGTGCTCGTGACCCAGTTCTCGACGTCCGTCCAGAATCCCTCCCGGTCGACGAGGTCGGTGACTGCCTTGATGAGCTGGCCGACCTGCGTGACGAGGATCGGCAGGATCATGAGCACGATCCCGGCGAACGCGAGTAGCACCGCGAGGATCGTGACCAGCACAGCGGCCCACCGGGGGAATCTGCGCTTCTCGAGCCACGAGATGATCGGGTCGAGACCCAGCGAGAGGAACAGCGCCGTCCCGACATAGAGGAGGATCGTGGAAAGCGTCTGGATGCTGGTGATCAGCAGCAGACCGAGGCCGACCCCCAGAGTCGCGACGAACGCGACCCGGAACGGGTTGTGCACCTTCATGGGGCTCCTGACGTCGGACGGACTCTGTCCCGTCAGGATACGCAGAGGGAGCACTCGACAGCCGGAATGACCCCTCCCGGTCGCCTTTCAGGTGAGTTTCGCTAGTCTGAAATGTCTAGTGAGTGGTCTGCGCCGTCGATCGCGGACCCGAGGAAGGTGTTCTTTCGTGCGTTTCGTGTGGGCCGTTGCAGCATTCGTGCTCGCGGCCGTGATGATCGGAGCGGGGATCGCGCAGCGCACGGTCTTCCAGGGTCCGAAGACGCAGACGACCTCGATCTCGATTCAGGACGAAGCGCCCTACGTGCTCATCGAGGGTGAAGTGCTCACCTCGATGCCCGGTGCGCAGACGCTTCGCGCGTCCGGCGAGGGGCAGATCTTCGCCGCGTACGGACGGACTGCCGACCTGGAGGCGTGGCTCAGCGACTCCACCTACAACGTGGTCAGCGTCGACAAGCACGGGAAGGTCAGTGCGACCATCGTCGAGCCAGGCGCCGCCGCCGGCGACGACGCGACGTCCACTCCCGCTGCCGAGACCCCCACGCCTTCGGAGACGCCCGCGGCCGCCGTGCCTGGACGCAATCCCGCCGGGTCCGACCTGTGGCTCGACGAGTTCACCCAGGAAGATCTGCTGATCGCCCCGCTGCAGCTTCCCGACACGATGAGCGTCCTGCTCGCGGCGGACGGCACGGCGCCTGCGCCTTCGACGATCTCCGTCTCATGGCCGATCGCGAGCTCCACACCGTGGTCCGGTCCGCTCATCGTCGCGGGCGGCATCCTCATGGCCATCGGCATCACCCTGTACATCCTCGGCATCCGTCACGCACGTCGCTCGCGGGGCCCACGCAGAAAGGGGCTTCCGTTGCCCGTCACCGAGCCGATCGACCTTTCCGTCGAGGGGCAGGACAAGGGAGTGATCAGCGCGAGCAAACCGACGCGCAAGGCACTCTCGGGCGGTCGCCGGTCGCTCATCGTGATCCCCGCCGTTGCGGTCTCCGCCCTGCTGTTCACCGGGTGCTCTGCGGACGCCTGGCCGGATCTGGCTGGCAGCCCCACGCCGACTCCCACGGCATCCGTCATCGTCTCCGAAGGCCAGCAGGCGCCCGCGGTGACCAAAGTGCAGGCCGAGCGGATTCTCGCGAGCATCTCGAGCACCGTCGCCGATGCCGATGAAGCCAAGGACCCCGCGCTCGCCGCGACCCGTCTCGATGGAGCGATGCTCTCCGAGCGGGAGACCAACTACAAGCTCCGCACGGCGATCGCGGACTACGCGGCGCCGTCGGCCATCCCGTCCAAGCCGCTGTCGATCCTGCTGCCGCAGGCCGTCGACGGCTGGCCGCGGACCGTGATGGCCGTTGTCACGGATGACGAGAACAAGACCGCGAGCATCATGCTGATGTCGCAGGAAGATGCGTGGGCGCCTTACAAGCTCACGTATCAGTCCAGCCTCGAGGCCGCCACCGAGATGCCCAAACTCGCGCCCGACTACATCGGGTCGACCCAGGTGCCGCCGGACTCGTCCTTCCTCGCCATCGCACCCCAGGATCTGGCTGCTGCGTACGCCGACGTGCTCAACCATGGCGACGACAGCGAGTACGCGGCGCTGTTCACCTCCGACGGCGACCAGTTCCGGGCCGGAGTGGCTGCCGACCGTCAGAAGCGCCTCGACGCGTTCAACGCCACCGGTGCGCAGACCGGCAGCCTGACCTTCGAGTCCACGCCGGGCGCGCACCTCCCGCTCGCACTCGCCACCCTCGAGAGCGGTGCGATCGTCGCCGTCAACATCGACGAGACCGACACGGTGAAGCCGACGAATTCGGATGCCGTCATCAAGGTCGGCGACAACCCCACGGTCAAGACCCTGGCCGGCGCCGATCAGTCGGCGACGGGGTTCTCCACGACCTTCAGCGACCAGCTGTTCTTCTATGTGCCCAGCCAGGGCTCGACCGAGAAGGTGCGCCTGCTCGGCTACGCTTCCGAGATCCTCAACGCAAAGGTGATCACGTGACCGAACCCGCCCCCGGAGCCGTTCTTCGCGGAGCTGTCGACCTGTCCAGCCTGCGCAATCGTCCCGCGGCTCCGCCGCAGGGCGCTGAGCTCCCGGCACCCGATGCGGCCCTCGCGTCGCTGGTGATGGATGTCACGGACGAGACGTTCGGCACGATCCTCGAGCTGTCCAAGACGGTCCCGGTCGTGGTCGATCTCTGGGCCGAGTGGTGCGGGCCGTGCAAGCAGCTCAGCCCGATCCTGGAGCGGGTGGTCGCCGAGCTGGATGGGCGCGTCGTGCTCGCCAAGGTCGATGTCGATGCCAACCCGCAGCTCTCCCAGGCCTTCCGCGCGCAATCGATCCCGCTGGTCGTCGCCCTGATCGCGGGACAGCCGGTGCCGATGTTCACCGGGGCCGTGCCCGAGGCCCAGGTGCGCGAGGTGTTCGCGCAGCTGCTGCAGGTCGCCGCGCAGAACGGTGTCGCCGGTCGCGTCCAGGTCGACGAGCCGGACGACGCCGCAGCCACGGACGAACCCGAAGAGCCCGCGCTTCCGCCGCTGCACCTCGAGGCCTTCGAGGCGATCGAGGCAGGGGACTACCCCCGCGCGATCGCGGCCTACGAGAAGGCGCTCGCTGAGGATCCGCGCGACGCCGAGGCCAAGGCCGGACTCGGGCAGGTCCGCCTGCTCGAGCGCATCCAGGGCGCTGATCTGGGCGAGGCCCGGGCCGCCGCGGCCGCGGCGCCGAACGACCTCGGGGCGCAGTTCGCCGTCGCAGACCTCGATCTCGCCGGTGGGCACGTGGACGACGCGTTCGGCCGCCTCCTCGACCTGTTCGCCGTGCTGCCGTCGGAAGAGCGCGCACCCGTGCGCGAGCGCCTGCTCGAGCTGTTCGCCCTGGTCGGCGACGCGGACCCGCGCGTGCTCAAGGCACGCGGCCGCCTCGCCAGCCTGCTCTTCTAAGAGCCCGGCCGATCGACGCCGGGCCGGCTCGACGCCGGCCCGCTCCGCGCCGGCCGTTTCGATGCCGGCCGGCGTGCCGCGCGGGGCGGTCAGCCGTGGGTCGGCGACGGGATGTGCGCCTGCGGGTCGTGCCGCAGCCACAGCACTCCCAGGGGTGGGAGCACCATCGATGCGCGCTTCCCCGCGTCGGTCGCGACGAGGCCCATGTTGCCTACGCCGGATCCGCCGTACACCTGCGCGTCCGAGTTGAGGACTTCGTGCCAGACGCCCGCTTCGGGCAGGTCCAGCTCGTACCCGTACACCGGCACCCCGGAGAAGTTCGACACCACGACGATCGTGTTTCCGTGCCAGTCGCGGCGGGCGAACGCCACGACGTTCGGATTCCAGGTGGGTCCACCCAGCCGGGTGAAGGCGGCGCCGTCGCTGTCCCTCGCCCAGAGGGCGGAGTGGGCGCGATAGGCGCGGTTCAGCTCCGCGACGAAGCCGTGCAGCTGGGCGTGCGACGGCTGATCGAGCAGCCACCAGTCCAGCGACCGGCCCTCGGACCATTCGGACATCTGCCCGAACTCCTGCCCCATGAACAGGAGCTGCTTGCCCGGGTGACCCCACATGTATGCGAGGAAGGCGCGCATGTTCGCCAGCTTCTGCCAGTGGTCGCCCGGCATGCGGGCGAACAGGCTGCCCTTGCCGTGGACGACTTCGTCGTGGCTGATCGGGAGCATGTAGTTCTCGCTGAAGGCGTAGACGAAGGCGAAGGACAGCTCGCCTTCGTGATGCGACCGGTACATGGGATCGCGCTTGATGTACTGGAGCGAGTCGTTCATCCAGCCCATGTTCCACTTGAAGCCGAATCCGAGTCCCGCGTGGTCGGTCGGGGCGGTGACGCCGGGGAAGCTGGTGGACTCCTCCGCGATCATCACGACGCCGGGGTAGCGCTTGTAGGCGGTGGCGTTGACCTCCTGCAGGAACCCGATCGCCTCGAGGTTCTCGCGCCCGCCGTGGACGTTCGGCACCCACTCGCCAGGCTCGCGCGAGTAGTCGAGGTAGAGCATCGAGGCCACGGCATCCACGCGCAGACCGTCGACGTGGAATTCCTCGAACCAGTACAGCGCGTTCGCGACGAGGAAGTTTCGCACCTCGCTGCGCCCGTAGTCGAAGATGAGGGTGCCCCAGTCCTTGTGCTCGCCGCGCCGCGGGTCGGCGTGCTCGTACAGGGGTTCGCCGTCGAAGCGTGCCAGTGCGAAGGCATCCTTCGGGAAGTGGCCCGGAACCCAATCCATGATCACGCCGATACCCGCCTGGTKCAGGCGGTCGATCAGGAGGCGGAGCTCATCGGGGCGCCCGAACCGGCTCGTCGGTGCGAAGTAGCCGGTCACCTGGTAGCCCCAGGAGCCGCCGAACGGGTGCTCGGCGAGCGGCATGAACTCGACGTGGGTGAAGCCCTGCGCGGTGACGTATTCGATGAGCTGCTCGGCCGCGTCGCGGTAGGACAGGCCGGGTCGCCACGATCCGAGATGCAGCTCGTAGACCGACATCGGCCCGGACAGCGGCTGCGCAGAGGCCCGCGTGGTCATCCACGCGCCGTCGTTCCAGCGGTAGGCGGATTCCGTGACGACCGAGGCGGTCGCCGGGGGCACTTCCGCGAACCGCGCCATCGGATCGGCCTTGACGACCCACCCGCCGTGGCGCGCGAGCATCTCGAACTTGTAGGTCGTGCCGGCGCCCAGCCCGGGCACGAACAGCTCCCAGATGCCGCTCGCTCCCATTGAGCGCATGGAGTGGCCTTGGCCGTCCCAGCTGTTGAAATCGCCCACGACGCGCGCGGCGCGAGCGTTGGGCGCCCAGACCGTGAAGGACGTGCCGCGGACGCCGCCGTGATCGCGGACGTGCGCACCGAGGACGTTCCACAGCTGCTCGTGCCTGCCCTCCCGGATGAGGTGGAGGTCGAGCTCGCCG
>NZ_JBFUFC010000226.1:0-5591 GCF_056403635.1 Microbacterium sp. P2_F9
ATGCGGCCCCGAGTCGTACGCCGCCGTCTTCTGGCTGCACCCAGGTCCACCCACCCAACGTGGCGAACGCCCCAAGGTCTGCGAGATCGTTTGCGATTGTCACGAGTGGATACGCAATCCGTCAGGCTTCGGGGCGACGCTGCTTCGAGGCATCCGTACCTCCATTGCCGTCGAGGCTCAGCGGACGAACTCCGAGAGTAGGGGGGCGCCGTCGCGGTCCTCGTACGAGGCGATGAGCTGAGCCACAGGGGCCGAGGCGACGTACGAGAAGCTCACGATGGGATGGACGACGTCACGAGCGACCATCGCAACGTCGACGACACGACCCTCGTCTGTGCGGAGCCCGTTCCATCCCGCTTCGAGAGCAACGGGACTGAAGCCCGGCGCCGGGGACGACCAGTCGAACGGGAGTCGGATTGTGGGCAGGTTGCGGCTGGCGCGGAGGTCGTAGCCGAGGACCGTGATCAGGAAGCGGACGACATCATCGAGCTGCGCCGCGCGCATGACGGCTATCGGATCTTCGGCCCGCTCGGCACGCAGCAGGCCGACGCCCGCCGGGTCGGGCGCGACGTAGTAGCGCAGCTCCCCACCGGTGTTGGCGAGTACGAGCCCATCACCATCCAGTGTCACCTCGTACCCCTGCGTGCGTGTCCACACTTCGAACACCTCCGGCAACCGAAGTGGCACCATCAACTCCTCAATCCTTCGTCAGAGGTCGGAACGAGCGCTCCGCGACCATCTGCTGGACTTGTGCGGCCTGCCCGACCGAGATCTCCTCCAGATCGCTGTCCAGTGGCATGCGGACAGCCTTGTCGACATTGCCGTTGCTGTCGGGTTCCCACACATCGACATCTCGAAGCACCTCGTCCACGGGCCGCCCACCTGAGACGGTGCGCCGGAGCAGGGCAAACGGGACGAGGACGCCGTCCCTGACGAGTTGCCGGACGAAGTAGCGAGGAGCGGCTGTTGCGACCCGCAATGCGGCGAAGGGATCAGGCATCCAAGTACTCTCCGTAGGTGGGTCGGATGTCGTCGGGCTCCACCGCTGCCGCGTAGCGTTCGGTCAGGAGCCACCAGATGCCGCAGACCTCACAGCGATGCAGTTCACTGCGGTCGGGGATGCTCTCGGCGACGAATCGGGGCCGATCCCCCGACTCCCACTGCGTTCGGCAGACTTCGCATCCCTGTGACTCCCAGGGCTTGGGATAGATCACCGCAGTCTCTCAATCAGGTCAGCTGCCGCAGTTGGCCCTCGCGCGCGAGATCACGGATGCCGAGGGTCTGATTCTCGATCGAGAAGCGGACCCCTCCGCCGTCGCGACCGAACCAAGGCGGCGTCACGGTCGCGCGCACCCGGATCTGATCCGTGGTGACGAACTTCTGCAGGGGCTGGTCTAGGGCCGTGACGGGGAGTGACCGTGCCTCGAAGGATGTGCCGGTCGGGTAGAGGAGGAAGCCGTCCAGCGTTCCGATCCGGTCGAGGAGGAGGTTTGCGGGAAGGTCGATGAGCGTGTCGTGGACGTGGCGCGCCGCGAGATCCAGGACGTGGGGTGCTGCCCACGCGAGCATGCGCTCCCGCTCGCTCTCGGGTAGCGGCAGCGGTTCGGGCATGGGAGACAGAGCGTACTGGTAGAGCGCCGTGACGGTTTCCGCCGGCGTCGACCGTCGCAGCAGCACGCGTGACTGTCCGTAGTCGATCGTCGAAAGCGCCCACCGGGCGTCATCGCCAGACGATAGGCTCAGCGCTCCCTCCCACACGGCTCCGTGATCTCCCGGCAGCACCACGGCCCCGTCCGCGACGCCGCGATCTCGCAAGACCGCGCGCACCTCTGCCCATGACGGATCAGTCTTGTTCACGAAGTCCCATCTCTCGGCTGTCTACCCTCCGACCAGCCTAGACAGAGCGGCGTCGAGCGCCGTGCCGCGGTGGATGCTAGAGAATCGGACGATGAGCGACGCGCTCGTAAACATGTGGGCCGCGCAGGCCGAGATGAAGGCGCGCGAGCCCGCTCGAGCTGTCGCGTTCACGGACCGGTCAACGACCCGGTTCGAGCGCTGTAGGTTCCCGGTCGAGATGACGGGGAAAGCTGGGATTAGGCGGTACTTGCGTCCACTCCGGCGACCAGCCTCCGTTGCTGCGGTCCCCGCGCCGTGCGTATCTGGTGCGCCGAGCATTCAACGGGGATACTGAACCGCAGGTCACCTCGGTATTGCGCGTGCTCGGCGACGGAGGATATGGCATGGACGCTACCGCGTGGGAGGTGATCGCGAATCCCATCACGGGCGAGCGGTTGCGCTTCCTCGGCCGCGAGGGTGACGTGGTCAGCATGCAGCTATTGAGCTCGACGAATCATGTCGGCGATTGACGACCGAGAACGTGCAGGGGCGCCGGGCAGCGTACCTGCAAGCCCACCCCACTTTCGTTGGGTGGGCTGCGTCGTGGTGGGGGCGATCTGTGGGCTTGCGTGGGCCGCAGGCTTTCGTGCCTACATGATGGAGATCGCCGGGTCGGCGTCGCGCTTCGACTGGTTCGGCACCTTCGGCACGATCCTCGCCCCCGGGATGATCGTCGGCGGAACGCTCGGGCTCGCCGCGGCGATGCGCGCAGCCGGTCGCCAGCGAGGCATCCGCTGGCTTGCCCTTTCGCCGTTGCTATTCGCCATCGCTCCGATGGTGCGGCCAGGAGCGCTCGTCACCTTCGTGACTCAGGGCCTCGGCGGTGGCGCCGTGGGCATCGCCCTAATCGCCATTGCGGGTGGGTTCTCGCTGGGGCAGATCGGCCCGGTGTGGGCACGGGTGGTGTGCGGCGTGGTCGGGTGGGCGGGGGCAATCGCAGTCGCCGCAACTGTGCCGCTTATCGGGGGCGCGCGTGTCGCGCTGAGCCAGCCGCGCGGGGGTTRGGCGATCGTGCTGGCGTTCTCGTTCGTTGCGGTGCTGATGATCGCGTCATCGATCCCCTTCCGGCGAGCGACACCGGGAGAGGTTCGTCGTGCCTAGCGGCGACGAGGTCGCGGGTCGGGAGCACCGCTCACCAGAACCACGCTCCTGACCTTCGCAGGTGTGTCAGGTGTCGACGCGGGCGGTCAGGTCGCCGGATCGGGGCAAGCGCCGGGAACGCGCTCAGCCGGCCGCATCCGCCAGTCGACTCTCGATCGGCGACCAGCCACCCTCGAGTATGGCGAACCCTGCCTCCAGCTCGGCTCGCTGGTCCTCGCTCTCGGCGACGAGTGTCTGCATCTGCAACACGAACCTGGCGTAGACGCGAATCTCAGCCGTGGGTTCGGAGAGCCCGAGTTCGCCTGCGATGGCGTCCGCGAGGGCATCCTCGTGTCGCAGCCACATCTTCGTCGCGTAGTCGCGAAGGGCCGGAGTCTCCTTGAGGAAAGCCATGAACGTCCGCGCCACGTCATCGCCGTGCTCCGCGAGGTTCATGCCGATCTCAGCGAGATAGAAGTCGTACAGAGCGCGGTTGATCGTTATGCCGACACGCCTGTCGCGCACCGCGGCGACGAGTCGATCTCGCTGCTCGTCATCTTCGTCGAAGACGAGTGCTTCTTTCTGCGCGAAGTGTGCGAACACCGTGGTCGGCGAGACGTCGGCGGCGTCGGCGATCTCGCGGATGCTCACATTGTCGAAACCGCGCTCGAGGAAGAGCATCGTCGCGACGTCGGAGATCGTCTTTCGAGTGGCCGCCTTCTTGCGCTCGCGGCGTCCGAGGGGCTCCGTTGTAGACATGACCCCAGCATACCCCGCACTCAGTACATAGTTGATTTGACTCCGAAACTGGTACCGATACACTTATGGAATGACTTCACTCAATCCATCTGCCTCGGCCCGCGCCAGTAAGCGTGCGTGGGCCATGCTCGTCGCGCTGACGATGCTCACCGTCATCGGCATGACGGTCGTTCTCCCCGTCCTCCCCTTCGTGGTACTCCAATACGTCGGCAACGAGAACGACCTGGCGATCTGGGTCGGCGTCCTGGAGGCCATTAACGGACTCTGTGCTTTCCTCGTGGCTCCCTTCCTCGGTCGCCTCTCGGACCGCTTCGGACGCCGGCCGGTCATCATCGTCGCTGCCTTCGGTGCCGCTGTGGCGATGACCCTGTTCGGCATCGGAGGCGCGATTTGGGTGCTCGTGCTCGCCCGCGCCATCCAGGGCGTGACCGCGGGTGATCTTCCCGCACTGTTCGCCTACCTCGCCGACATCACACCGCCCGAAGAGCGCGCCAAGCGCTTCGGCATCCTCGGGGCGCTCTCCGGCATCGGAATGATGATCGGCCCCGCCGTAGGCGGACTCTTGGCCGCCGTGAGCCTTCAGCTCCCGGTCTTCATCACCGCCGGGATCTCCCTCCTCGTCGCGGTCCTGAGCATCTTCCTGCTCCCCGAGAGCCTTAAGCCCGAAAACCGCATCAGCACAATCTCGATGCGCGATGTTCAGCCGTTCTCCGTCTTCAAGGCGGCGTTCGGCCGCAAAGAGCTGCGCGGACTGCTGATCGGTTTCGGCCTGCTCGCGCTGTCGTTCGGATTCTTCGTGAACAACTTCAGCGTCCTCGCTCTCGACTCCATCAACTGGGGTCCCACCCAGATCGGACTGATGACAGCATCGATCGGCATCATCGACATCCTCATCCAGGGCGTGCTGCTGGGGATCCTGCTCCCACGCATCGGCGAGCGCGGCGTCATCATCAGTGGAATCGTCGGACAGACCATCGGCCTGGTCGCGCTGGCTCTGGTCGCCTCCACCCTCGCCCAGCCGTGGCTGTTCATCGTCGGCGCGCTCATGCTCGCTGCAGGGCAAGGCGCCGCGCAGGCCGCGATGGACGGCGCCATGTCCAACGCTGTCGGCGACGATGAGCAGGGCTGGCTCGGTGGGGCAACCCAATCGCTCAACGCGGCAATGTCCACCGTCGCACCGCTCCTCGCGGCCGCGCTCTATGCCACGGTCAGCCACGCCGCGCCCTACTGGCTCGGTGCGGCGATCATGGTCGTCGCCGCGGTCATCGTCTCCCGAGCCCACATCGCGAATACGGCGAAGAATGCCGTCGAGGTGAGCCAGCTGGAGCTTGCGGACGCAATGAGCTGACCACTCCGCCGCGCGCGAGCGGCGGGGTTGCAGTGGGGGTCGGAGCCGGTGAGCAACCGCGAAGTGCGCTCAGGCTCCTACGATGAGGCCATGGGGCACCTGGGGGGCTGCGGCACACGATGATTGTCGAGCCTTCGCGCGAAGACGTCACCGTCACGGCCCACCTGGAAACCCGCCCGTCGAGGTATGCGCCCCTGATCGGCCGGGTGGCCGAACTGCAGGCCCTGTCGCTGCTGCTCCAGCCGGGCGGTGCGGCGGTGGTCAATGTGACGGGTGCGCGGGGTAGTGGGAAGTCGGCCCTTGTGCGCGCCGCGCTCGAGGGCCTCTCGGGATCGCAGGCGATCGACATCCAGCGACTCGATCTGAGTGGCGAGACGACGACGTCCGCGATGACGGGGCTGCGCGGTCTCGTGTCCCACACGCCCATCCCTCTCCGCCGCGGTGACTCCCCGTGGGACGGGGAGCGGATGCTGCTGCACCTGGAGCGAGCGGACGTGCTGGCCCGATC
>NZ_JBFUFC010000227.1:0-5547 GCF_056403635.1 Microbacterium sp. P2_F9
GGGGCGTGCAGCCAGGCGAGGATCGGTGCGTCGATGCCCGCGCGGCGGAGGGCGATCGCCTCGGCAATGTCGGCGACGCCGAGGCGCGACGCGCCGCCGTCGAGCGCGGCGACCGCGGAGCGCACGGCGCCGTGGCCGTATCCGTCGGCCTTGACGACCGCGATCACCTCGGAGCGCGTCAGCCGGCGCAGCTGCCGGACGTTGGCCGCGATCGCGCCGACGTCGATGGTCGCCTCACGGAACACTCCGGCGGGCAGGCGGCTCATGCGGCGGGTCCTTCGGCGGGGACCGGCGTGGGCTCGGGGGCGGGCGCGTCCGCCGCGGCGGCCCGAGAAACCACATCGCCGCCGAGACCCCCCGCATCGCGTGATGTCTCAGCCGGAATGTGGTTTCTCGGCGCATCCGCGGCCTCGGCGGCGACCGGCCCCGGCCCTTCGACGATGACATACGCGATGGCGAGGTCGGCGTCGTGCGACATGGAGAGGTGCACCGTGGTGCCGCCCTTGGCCGCGACGACCTCGGCGGTGCCGCCGCTGAGGCTGAACGACGGCTTGCCGCGGGCGTCGGAGACGATCTCGACCTCGTGGAACGCCAGTCCGTCCGACCCGCCGAGCGCCTTGATGAGCGCTTCCCGGGCGGCATAGCGCGCCGCGAGCGACCGCAGCGGAAGCTCCCGCTCCACCGGCCCGAACATCCGCTCGAGCAGCCGCGGCGTGCGCTGGATGGTGCGCTCGAACCGTGCGATGTCGGCGAGGTCGACGCCGATTCCGATGATCATGGCGCCTCCTCAGGCCGTGGTTCAGGCATCCGTCAGACTATCGCGGCGCCGTCCCCCGCCTGCCGCTACTCGACCGTGACGGACTTCGCGAGGTTGCGGGGCTGGTCGACGTCGAGACCCTTGGCGGTCGCGAGGCCCATGGCGAAGATGTGCAGCGGCACGACCGCGAGCAGCGGCTCGAAGAGCGGCCCGGCGAGCGGGATGCGCAGCACCTCGTCGGCGAACGGCAGCACGGCCGCGTCGCCCTCCTCGGCGATGACGATCACGCGGGCGCCGCGGGCGCGGATCTCCTGGATGTTCGACACGACCTTGGCGTGCAGCAGCGCCGACTCGCGCGGCGACGGCACGATCACGAACACCGGCTGGCCGGGCTCGATCAGCGCGATGGGTCCGTGCTTGAGCTCGCCCGCGGCGAAGCCCTCGGCGTGGATGTAGGCGAGCTCCTTGAGCTTGAGCGCGCCCTCGAGGGCGATCGGGTAGCCGACGTGGCGCCCGAGGAACAGCACCGACCGGGTGTCGCCCATCCAGTGCGCGAACTGCTCGATGCGGGACTGCTCGCGGTCGAGGATCTGCTGGATCTTCTCGGGCACGGTCTCGATCTCGAGCACCTGCTGGGCGATCTCGGTGGCCGAGAGGGAACCGCGGATGCCGGCGATGTGCAGCGCCAGCAGGTAGATCGCGGTGATCTGGGCGACGAAGGCCTTCGTCGACGCGACCGCCACCTCCGGACCGGCGTGCGTGTAGACGATCGCGTCGGACTCGCGCGGGATGGTCGCACCCTGGGTGTTGCAGATCGACAGCGTCTTCGCCCCGCGCTCGCGCGCGTACTTGACGGCCATGAGCGTGTCCATGGTCTCGCCGGACTGGCTGATCGACACGACGAGGGTGTCGGGGCCGATCACCGGGTCGCGGTAGCGGAACTCGTGGGCGAGCTCGACGTCCACCGGCACGCGGGTCCACTGCTCGAGCGCATACTTTCCGACCAGCCCGGCATACGCCGCCGTGCCGCACGCGATCACGATGATCCGGTTGATCCCCGCGAACAGCTCGTCGAGCCCGTCCAGTTCCGGGATCGCGACGGCGCCGTTGTGGATGCGGCCGCGCAGCGTGTTCGCGACGGCCTCCGGCTCTTCGGACACCTCTTTCGCCATGAAGCTCGACCATCCGCCCTTGTCGGCGGCCGCGGCATCCCACATCACTTCAAACGGCTCGACCTCGACAGGCCTGCCGGTGAAATCGGTGACCGTGACGCCGTCGGGCGTGATCGCGACGATCTCGTCCTGGCCGATCGCGAGTGCGCTGCGGGTGTGCTCGACGAACGCGGCGACGTCGGAGGCGAGGAAGTTCTCACCCTCGCCGAGGCCGATCACGAGGGGCGAGTTGCGGCGGGCGCCCACGACGAGGCCGGGGTGCTCCTCGTGCATCGCGAGCAGCGTGAACGCGCCGTCGAGGCGGCCGACCGTGGAGCGGAACGCCGCGACGAGGTCGCCGCCGTTGTCGCGGTACTCCCGACCGAGCAGCACGGCCGCCACCTCGGTGTCGGTCTCGCTGCGGAACGTGAATCCCTCGGCCAGCAGCTCGTTCTTGAGCTCGGAGAAGTTCTCGATGATCCCGTTGTGGATGACAGCGAGCTCGTCGTGGTCGGCCAGGTGCGGGTGGGCGTTCGCGTCGGTGGGTCCGCCGTGGGTCGCCCACCGGGTGTGGCCGATGCCGGTCGTGCCGTCTGGGAGCGGATGCTCGACCAGGTCGTCGCGCAGCACGGCGAGCTTGCCCGCCTTCTTGCGCATCCCCAGTTCGCCGTCGGCGCCGATCACCGCGACCCCGGCGGAGTCGTAACCGCGGTATTCGAGCCGCGACAATCCCGCGAGAAGAATGGCCTGGCTCTGCCTTGGTCCGACGTATCCGACGATTCCACACATGGGTTCCATGGTAGGCGGGGGGTTTGGTCAAGGGCCTGAACAAACGACGGATGCCGCGGGCCGGGGCTGCGCGTGGTCGCCGGTGGCGGCATCCCCCGCCACATCGCGGGTCGAGCCGATACGTTCCCGACGAGCCGATACGGAGTCCACCGTGGCGACCGTACCGGCTCGTGGCGAACGTCTCGGCTCGTGGGTGAATGAGCGGTGCGGCTCAGAGCTTGCGGAGCAGCACCCGCTCGACGGCGTGGTCGGCGGCCTTCTCGAGCACGAGCGTCGCGCGGTGCTTGGTCGGCCGCACGTTCTCCTCGAGGTTCGGCAGGTTGATGTCGTTCCAGAAGCCGAGCGCCATCTCGATGGCCTCGTCGTCGCTCAGGTGCGCGTAGACATTGAAGAACGAGCTCGGGTTGCTGAACGCGCCCCGGCGCAACGTGAGGAAGCGATCGACGAACCACTGCGTGATGTGCTCGGTCGAGGCATCCACGTAGATGGAGAAGTCGAACAGGTCGCTGATCGCGACCTCGTTGGGCGAGGGCGGGGGCTGCAGCACGTTCAGGCCCTCGACGATCACGACGTCCGGGCGACGCACGGTCACCTTCGCATCGGGGATGATGTCGTACCGCATGTGCGAGTAGAACGGCGCCTGCGCCTCGGGCGACCCGCTCTTCAGCTCGCTGAGGAACGAGACGAGCGCCCGCCGGTCGTACGACTCCGGGAAGCCCTTGCGGTGCATGATCCCGCGCCGCTCGAGCTCGGCGTTCGGGTACAAAAACCCGTCGGTCGTCACCAGCTCGACCCGGGGTGTGCCGGGCCAGCGGCTCATCAGCTCACGCAGCAGTCGGGCGATCGTGGACTTTCCGACCGCCACCGACCCCGCAACCGCCACGATGAACGGAGTGGTCGTGTCGGTTTCGTTCAGGAAGCCCGCGGTGTCGGCGCCGAGGCGCTTCGTCGCGGTCGCGTACAGCGACAGCAGCCGGCTCAGCGGCAGGTAGACCTCGCGCACCTCGTTCAGATCGAGGCGATCGCCGATACCCCTCAGCTGCACGACTTCGGTTTCCGTCAACGGCTGCGGGATGCCGGAGGCCAGTCTTGCCCATTCGGCCCGGTCGATCTCGCGGTAGAGGTGCGGGCTCAGTCCGCCCAGTCCCCCGTCGACGGGGGCTGCGGAATGCGGGGTCGCGGCTTCGGCGGACATCCGGCCCATCGTATCGGCTCGCGCACCGCGGCGCGGTGACGGCATGGATCACGGTGCCCCGGCGGCCGGGCGCCGCCGAGAAACCAGATTCGCGCCGAAACATCGTGCGCCGCCTGGTTTCTCAGCCCCCATGTGGTTTCTCGGTCCGCGCGTGGTTTCTCACCCGGGTGCCCCGGGCCCGCCTCGACCCCGCCCCGCGCCGCCGCGCCCCACCCCCGCCCGGTACGCTCGTCCCGTGCGCTTGGGAGTCCTCGACATCGGGTCCAACACCGTCCACCTGCTGGTCGCCGACGCGCGCCCGGGCGGCCGGCCGCTCGCGACGACGAGCCAGCGCACGGTGCTGCGGCTCATGCGCTACCTCGAACCCGACGGCGCCATCAGCGAAGAGGGCGTCCGCGCCCTCGAGGCCGCGGTCAGCCAGGCCCGCGACACCGCGAAGGCCGAGAACGTCGACGAACTCCTCGCCACCGCGACCAGCGCCGTGCGCGAAGCGCTCAACGGCCCCGAAGTCATCGCCCGCATCGAGGCGGCCCTCGGCCAGGAGCTGCAGGTGCTCGGCGGCGAGTCCGAGGCGCGCTTCACCTTCCTCGCCGTGCGCCGCTGGTTCGGCTGGTCCGCCGGCCAGATCCTGCTCTTCGACATCGGCGGAGGCTCGCTCGAGATCGCATCCGGTGGTGATGAATTGCCGGATGCCGCGGCATCCGTCCCCCTCGGCGCCGGTCGCATGACCATCGAGTTTTTGCCGAACGATCCGCCGGGCGAAGCCGCGGTCGACGCGCTGCGGGCGCACGCACGCGAGGTGCTGGCCCCGGTGGTGGAGACGATGCGGGCGCAGCCGCGGCCCGACCATGTGGTGGGGTCGTCGAAGGCGATCCGGTCGCTCGCCAAGCTCGCGGGCTTCCCGTCGGCGGGCTGGTCGGGGATCGAGCGCATGGTGCTCCCCCGCGCGGCGCTCGGGTCGTGGATTCCGCGGCTCGCGCGGATCCCGGCATCCGCTCGCCAAGAGCTGCCCGGGATCACGCCCGACCGCACGTTCCAGATCGTCGCCGGGGCCGTCGTGCTGCACACCGCGATGACGGAGCTGAAGGTCGACGAGCTCGAGGTGTCGCCGTGGGCGCTGCGCGAGGGAGTGCTGCTGCGCTACATCGAGTCGATGTCCTGGCACTGAGCCGAACCGACCAGCCGGTCGCTGCCGCAGCCCAGCCGGTCGCTGAGCTTGTCGAAGCGCCCGGCGCAACCCGGGCAGTCGCTGGACAGCCTCGATTACGAAGTCGGATGCCTCTGCTCAAACCTCATTGAACTTCGTGCTCACACAACCTCTCGCCGAATCCACCCACCTCGCGCCAGACCACTCAGTTCTGCGCGCTGGAGTCGGTGGACTGGCGCAGAGTCGGTGGATTCGGCGTCTGGTGAGGCGAAAAACCCCGGGTAATTTCCGGAAAAGAACTACTGCGGTCTGCAGGAGCGTATGGTTCAGCCATGTCAACCCGCGCTCAGAGAAGAGCCCGCAGTACCCGAGGCCTCGCCATCGGTGCCGTCATCGCCCTCATCGGACTCTTCGGCGCCACCGCGCCGGCGTATGCCGCACCTCCCACCGCACCCGTCGTGAAGTACGTGGCGCTGGGCGATTCCTATGCCGCAGGCCAGGGCGCAGG
>NZ_JBFUFC010000228.1:0-5493 GCF_056403635.1 Microbacterium sp. P2_F9
GGGTGTTCGCCGAGCGCCAGGCGGCCGCGGCGGCGCGCCGGATCGCGGCGCACCTGCGCGGCTCGGCGGCCGAGGCCGAGTACGACGGGCACGGCACGTGCTACGTCGAATTCGGCGACAGCCAGGTCGGCATCGTCGATGTGTCGTTCTTCGACGGACGACCGCACGGGACTCTGCTCGGTCCCGGCCCGGAGTATGCGACCGACAAGGCCGAGTTCGGCCGCTCCCGGATCCGCCGCTGGTTCGGGCGGGACTGGGACGTATAGCCCGTCGCCCACCCCGACCCCGACATCGACCTAGACGAGCACCGGGTGCGCCCGATTGAACGCCGTGAGGTGGAGCATCCCGGTGCGGTGGCCCGCGGCATCCGTCGTCCACGATGTCGCGATCGCGGTCTGCCCGTCGGCAGCCGCGATGTGGCGGATGCCGCGTCCCCGCGATGCGTCCCGCCGCGGGGTGAGCAGCATCCGTGCGGCGAAGTCACGGGCCTCGGTGCCAGACGTCGCGATCTGGGCGTGGCCTGCGGCGTCGAGGGCCGCGGCATCAAGGATGCCCTTCCAGCGCGTCTTCAGCCCGTACTCGGAACCGAAAACCTCAACGGCAGCCACGCGTCCGCCGATGCCGACGATCACGCCGCGCTGGCCGTCGATGGGGCGCAGGCCACTCACGTCGGGCAGCGCAGAGGCCGCGGGACCGGTGGTGACCCGGGCAGCACGCCCAGCCTCTGCCCCCGAATCTGGCGGCTGTGCGAGAGATGATCGGTCAGAGCCGACGTGCGGCTCATGCCGTGGCGACGCTCGAGCCGCGAGATGCGCTCCCACACTTCGCCCTGGTCGAGCGGAACGGCTGAGCCGGCGTGGGTGCCGTAGCGGACGGAGTACGGGGTGCGCAGCGAGGTCGCGCGGTGGCGCTCATCGCCGCCGCCCCAGCGGCCGTGCTCGACGCACCGCACCGGCAGCACGCGCGCTTCGCCGGGGTCGAGCACCATCGTCTCCGCGGCCGTGCGGTCCTGGTGGCCGCCGATGAAGAGGTCGCCTTCGATGATCGCGCGCGGGCGATCGCTGGTGTTGCGGATGACGAGCTCGGCCACGACCGCGTTGCCCGTGCGCTCCTCGACCACGAGCGGGTCGGAGCGCCAGCCGATCCCGCGGGTCGCGGCACCCTCGACCCACACCGGAAAGAGGGTCAGCGCGCCGCGCTGTGTGCCGGCGCCGACGTGGAGCCGCGGAAGGAATGCATTCATGACGTGTCCTCAGTTCAGTACCCCAAGTTAGAGCGAATTCGCCCTAACGCCTATTAGAGCCGATTCGCTCTAACCATGTCAAGTGCAGGATGCCACGGCCTTCCGACATCCGTCATTTCAAGGGATCTCGACGCGGCACTCAAGGGATTAGGGTGACTCTGCGACAATGGCGTCATGGTGTATCGAGACTCATCCGGGCGCTCGTTGACGGAGTACCCGAGACCGTCCATCGCCGTGGACACCGCCGTGCTGACCGTGCCGGACGGGTTTCCGCTGTCGGTGCTGGTCGTGCGCGATCCCGAGTCGCGTACGTATCGGCTGCCCGGCACGTTCCTTCACGAGGGGGAGCGGCTGGCGGATGCCGTCGAGCGCTCCCTGCGGGCGAAGACGGGGTTGCGTGCTGTCGGCGCCCACCAGCTGCGCGTCTTCGACGCACCGCAGCGCGATGATCGCGGCTGGGTGCTGTCGGTCGCGCACCTCGCCGCGGTGCCGGCGCGCAAGTTCGAGCACGTCGACGGACCGTACGACCGCCTCGGCGCGCGCGGCGCGGGCGTTCTCCCGCCGTCGAAGGCCGACGCGACTCCGCCCGCCCTCCAGGCGGCCCGCGATCGCGACATCGCGCTCATCCCGGTGGAGAAGGCGCGAGGCCTCGATTTCGATCACGACGAGATCGTGCGGCGGGCCGTCGAACACATGCGGCGGGAGTACCGCGCGCGTCCTGACCCGTTCCGGCTCCTCCCCAGCACCTTCACGCTGCGCGAGTTGCACGTCCTGCATGAAGCCGTCGCCGGCACGTCGCTGCCGCGCGACAGCTTCCGCCGCACCATGGAGCAGCGCCTCTACGAGACCGGCTCCCTCTCGAGCGGACACGTCGGCAAGCCCGCGCGCGAGTTCTCACAATCGCCGTCGCGCGCCAACCGCGGGACCCTTCGATGACTCTGAAGGACCGCTGGCTCGCCTTCGTCGGCCGCCATCTCAACCCCGCCACGCTCGCCGCAGCCAAACGCGGGAAGGGTCCGTTCGCGTTCGTGCGACACACCGGCCGACGGTCGGGCAAGACGTTCGAGACCCCGCTCGTACTCGCCCCGGTGCCCGAGGGCTTCATCGCCGAACTCACCTACGGCACCGAGGTCAACTGGTATCGCAACATCCTCAAGTCCGGCGGCGAGATCGGCCACCGCGGCCGGACGTACCGCATCACCTCGGTCGAGGACTATCCGCGGGAGGCCGGACTCCGCGCCTTCGGCGGCTTCAGAGCAATAGTGCTCCGGATGCTGCGCCGCAAGGATTTCCTCCTGATCCGTGCGGTCCCGGTCGAGGGGGAGTGATGCGTCGCTGCCGGTGTCGTCGCCGAGTGGCAGCATTCTGCCCATGACAGCTCTGGAACTGCGGATCACCCGCCCGATCGACCCCATCGAAGTGCTTGAACTCATTAGCAACGTCTGGCGCGACGTGAGCCCCTGGGTGCATGCGATCGATGCGCGCGACGGCGGGTGGGATGTCGTCTTTGACGATGGGATGACGGATGCCGCAACCCGTCGTTTCCTGTCGCCCGAGGACGTCGTGCCGGCGATTCAGCGCGGCCTTGACGAGGGCGTGCTCTGCTGCGGCGATGCCTTGAGCCGCGAAGAGCTTGGCTACGGATGTGCCCAGGACGTGGATATCGTGCTGCAGTTCGCGCTGCTGGGGGAGCTGGTCTACGGGTGACTTCCTAACTGGCGGTCGAAGGAATCGACGTAGGCGTGGTGGACGCTGCTATACATCGAAGATGACGATGCGCAGTCCAGAGGAACAACGTGCCATACGAGAGGACATCTTTCGCTGGCTGCAATCGTTTGAGGACAGCGGCGGTTATGAGCTCAGCAGACAAACTCTTCTGAACTACTCGTACCGGGGTGAACGCATTCCGCTGCTCGACACGGGACGAGGAATTCGGAACCMTGCGGACTTCTCGTCAACGCTCACCCTCATGTCCGGGTGGAAGCAGAACCAGTACAACGACCTGCACAATGACGACGGCTGGGTGACGTACTCCTATCAGGCGCGCGACGGTGGTGACAATGTCAAGCTGATACGCGCAATTGAGGATCGCGCTCCGATCGCCTACTTTCGCGCGATTCGGGAGGGYCACTACATCGCTCACTATCCGATCGTCATCGCCATGAATGACCCTGGTCGGCGTGAAGTGCGTTTCCCCTTGGTCCCCGACCTGGCAATCTTCGGTCAGCGGAGCGGCATGACTGAAGAAGTCAAACGCTACGCCGATCGAATCGTGAAGCAGCGGCTTCACCAGCCCATCTTCCGAGCAAAGGTCATGCACGCGTACAAGCACTCCTGCGCCGTCTGCAACCTCCGTCACCCCGAGTTGCTCGACGCGGCGCACATCCTCAGCGACGCATCTGAGGCCGGTGTCCCGCACGTGACGAACGGACTATCGCTCTGCAAGATCCACCACACCTCGTACGACGTGAACCTGCTCGGGATCACGCCTGACTACGTGGTCCGGATAAACGAGGATCTGCTCAACGAGGTGGACGGTCCGATGCTTCGCCACGGGCTTCAGGAGATGCATGGCCGCACACTCCAGGTCCCTGATCGACTGACCGACAGACCTTCTCAGGAGGCGCTCGCAGCGAGATTCGCTCAGTTCGCAGCGTAGAGCCCGGCGGCGGTGAGCAGCCGCACAGCCGGTCGGTCGGCGTCCGCCCACTCCAACTCCGCGAGCCGTTCACGCCGCACCCACTTCAGTGCGTCGTGATCGGTGCTCGTCGTTGGACGTCCACCATCGAGCGCGGCGAGGAGGCACACGAGCCGAATCCCGGCCGTGTCGTCCGTCGTCAGGTGACCGGTGACGCGGATGCCGAGTTCCTCGCCGATCTCACGTACAAGCGCTTGAGGGGCGGACTCCCCGGGCTCGATCTTGCCGCCGGGAAATTCCCATTTGCCCGCCGCGGCCTTGCCCGCGCGTCGGCGGCAGGCGAGGAAGAGTCCGGCGTCCTCGATCACAGCGGCGACGACTTCGAGCGGGGATTCGGAAGGCACAGCTCCATCGTGGCACCGCGACAACTCACCCCGCTGGTGCTGTTGTTGCCCCGAACCATTCTGGCGCCTCGCCAGCACCATCACGTCCCGGGCCGGAGGAGCGTCGGGTCCAATCCATGTTGTCGATGAGCCAGCCGGGAGGCGGTCCGCTCGCTCTCGTGCTGTCATGTCAGCGATTGCCGTTCCCCAGCACTGCTCCCCAGCCGCGTCGAGGCGAACCTAGTGGCTGCGCGCCGCCGAATGTCGTACCCGTCCCATACGCTCGCAGGCATCTCGATCGTCTTGGCCGGAAGGAGGGATCGTGACCGAGCACGTCCAGTCGTCCGCCGACGTCGTCGCCCTTGCCGACCGCATCATGAAGAGGCGGCTGCGCCCGCTGGTGGTGGTGTCGACGGACCCGCATACGGGTGTTGTCGCCCACGATCAGGCAGAGCTCGAGCGAGAACTCGCCGACATCGCCGAACTCTTCCTGATCCCCACCGGAGACCTGACCCGCGAGCTCGACTCGCTCCTGCCCGACAAGACCCAGGTCTACGGCGGCGCCGGGCGGTCTTATCCGCACGACTTCATCACTGATCCGCACTGGCGCCGCTCGCCGCTGCGATTCCCGAGCGCAAAGGCGACACAGCAGCTCATCGGCGACGTGCTTGGCCATGCCGGCGCGGCGGGATTGTTCGCCAAGCCGTCGGAGCGGCGGGTCGCGGCATCCGGAGTCGTGAAGGGGTTCATCGCCGACGGAACCCGCGCGATCGTCGACGTCGACGGCCGCGGTCACGCGACGATCTCAAGTGAGCTGACCTACCCGCCGATTCCGCTCGAGTGGAGTCTGCACACTGGTCAACGAGTCACTGGCGTGCTCGATCTCGACGCCAAGCTGCTGCTCGTCGAGACGCCGCGACCGACGCAGGCCGAACTCGAGAAGGCATTTCCGCATCGGTGTGTCACCCTCGCGCTGGTGCGCAAGGTCACCGCCGCGCGCGCAACGCTGCTGCTGCACCCCGCGGTCGAGTTCGTCCTCCGCGGCCGGGACATCTCGCCGAACCCGCTCGATACGGTCGACCTGCTCGTTGCCGAAGGGGATGTGGTCGCGGCCCGTGTCACCCACCTGAGCGACGGCACCCTGCACCTCTCACTGGTCGACGTCGACGACGACGATCCGATCGTCCCGCCGCTCGCGCTCACGGCCGGCGGTCGCCCCTGGCTCACAG
>NZ_JBFUFC010000229.1:0-5491 GCF_056403635.1 Microbacterium sp. P2_F9
GCGCTTGACCTGGTCGACGTCGCTGAAGTCGATCTGCGGGTCCACGCCCTGGGTCAGCAGGTTGATGCCCAGCGCGACCAGGTCGACATTGCCGGTGCGCTCGCCGTTGCCGAACAGGCATCCCTCGATGCGATCGGCGCCCGCCATGTAGCCCAGCTCCGCCGCGGCGATCGCGGTGCCGCGATCGTTGTGCGGGTGCAGCGAGAGCAGGATGCTCTCGCGATGGGCCAGGCGACGCGACATCCACTCGATGGAATCGGCGTAGACGTTGGGGGTCGCCATCTCCACCGTCGCCGGCAGGTTGATGATGACCTTGCGGTCGGGAGTCGGCTCGAAGATCTCGATGACCTGGTTGCAGACATCGAGGGCGAACTCGAGCTCGGTGCCGGTGTAGCTCTCCGGCGAGTACTCGTAGAAGACCTTGGTCTCGGGGATGCGCTTCTCGAACTGGCGGCACAGCCGGGCGCCCTCGAGGGCGATGTCGATGATGCCCTGGCGATCGGTGCGGAACACCACCTCGCGCTGGAGGATGCTCGTCGAGTTGTACAGGTGGACGATCGCCTGCTTCGCGCCGGCGATCGACTCATACGTGCGCTCAATCAGGTGCTCGCGCGCCTGCGTCAGGACCTGGATCGTGACGTCGTCGGGGATGAGGTCCTCTTCGATGAGCTGCCGAACGAAGTCGAAGTCGGTCTGGCTCGCGCTCGGGAACCCGACCTCGATCTCCTTGTAGCCCATGCGCACGAGCAGGTCGAACATGACCCGCTTACGTTCGGGGCTCATCGGGTCGATGAGGGCCTGGTTGCCGTCGCGCAGGTCCACCGCGCACCAGTGCGGCGCCTTGGTGATTCGGGCGCTGGGCCAGGTGCGGTCGGGCAGATCTACGGCGAACTGCTCGTGGTAGGGGCGGTATTTGTGAACCGGCATCCCTGAGGGCTTCTGATTGTTATCCATGGGTCGCTTCTTCCTCGTCGAAATGAGCGGGCCGACAACAAGCTCCGCGACGAGGGGGGCCCTAGATCGAGGCCTCGTCGCGGCAGCTAAGGAGGAGCGAGCGTGCACGCATGGATTCAGGTTACACCCCGGGCCGGGATGGATGGAAACGGGGATCTCCTGCGAAAGCCGGGTGAGACGATCCGTCCCCGGTCGACACTTGAAGGTATGCGCCTGTCTCCGCTCYCCTGCCGTTTCGCCGCAGTCGTGCTCGCGGCATCCGCCATCGCGCTCTCGGGATGCGCCTCGAACCCCGCCGCTGCGCCGGCGTCATTCGGCTCGCTCCCGGCTCCTCCACCCGAGGGTGAGGTCGTCGGTCAGGGGACGGTGATGGACATCGCCGGTTCGGTGGAGCTTTGCCTGGGGCCGGTCGCGGAGTCGTACCCGCCGCAGTGCTCGGGCATCGAGCTGGTCGACTGGACGTGGGACGGCGTCGACGGAAGTGAGCAGTCCGGGGATGCGCGGTGGGGCTCATATGTGGTGCAGGGCAACTACGACGGTGAGTCGCTGAGGGTGACCCAGCCGCCGATCATGCTCGCGCTCTACGACCCGATGCCGGTGCCGGATCCCACCGAGGGTCGCCCCGGAGTGGCTGCGAATGACGAGGCGATGCGCGAGCTTCAGGATGAGCTGCCCGAGCGGCTCGGCTCGGACTACCTCTCCTCCAGCATCGAGAACGGCTACCTGTGGATCGACGTCGTCTGGGACGACGGGACGATGCAGGATGCCGCGGATGCCGAGTTCGGCGCCGACACCGTGGTGGTCCGCTCTGCGCTGCGGGAGGTAGAAGGCTAGCTGACCTCGTATCTGGCAGGGCTGTCGCGCCCTCACTACTGTGAGCACTGAAGCATCCGATGATGGATGCGGCGGAGCTTGGTGAGGGGCACCATGGGTTCCACAGACGCTCGCGCATTCGAGGTCGTCCTGCTCGCAGCGGCCTTCCGCAACCCGCGCGGTCGGGCCTACATCGTCGAGTTCTTCCCCCCATCCGTCGTCGACCTGTACGACATCGCGGTCGCCCACCCCGACTGGCACGAGACCGACAACCTCACCGCCAAAGCGCTGCTCATCGCGCGCATTCTCGACGCCGAGACCGATGTCGCCGCCCGCTATCAGGCAGATGTCGACGCGGGCGTGCTGGGATTCGGCGCCGGCGAGGATCCGGAGATGGATGCCGCGTTCGCCGAGGTGGGACGGGTGCTGGCTCCGGAGCCGGGAGCGGCACCGGCCGACGACGGTCTCCTCGGCGCCGATGCACCGGCCGAGGGTCCACCGGCCGACGACAGAACCATCCCCGTACCGAACGACACCGTCCAGACGTGGCTCAACGTGCAGCTGGACGACTGGGAAGGTCCCCTTGCGGTCGCCGTGCCGTACACGCTGGCCGTGTTCTTCGGCGAGAAGAGCGCCGCGGCTCAGGCGGCAGCCCTCACCACCCTGCGAATCCCCGACGCCGCCGAGACCCTCGACCTGTCGGTGACCCTCGTCAGCAGCGACTTCGACACCCCGGCGCACCCGCAGATCCTCACCGTGGGCCGCGACGGCAAGTCCGATGGCCGCGCGCTGTTCGAGTGCACGGCGCGGCACGAGGGGCCGTCGACGATCAGCGTGCTCGTCAACGTCGCGGGCAACTTCCTGCAGCGACTCGAAGTCACGTTCGATGTCGGCGCCGGTGCGGAGCCGACGATCAAGAACTTCGGTCGCCCCATCGGGGCCGCGGAGGTGCTCGAAGCGCGTACGGCCACCATGCAGTTCATGCCCGCCATCGGCGGCTACCAGCTCATCGCGACCGCGATCTCGCCCGATCCGATCGACATCCGCATCACGCCGGACGAGCTCGCTGCCCGGATCGACGGCGTGCGCGAAGTGATGCTCGAGACCGTGAAGAAGCGGGATGTCGCACTGAATCTCGACATCACACCCGAGGACGGCACGACCTTCCTGCAGGAGCTCGCGTTCGCCGGATTCCGCCTCTTCCAGTCCATCTTCGCCGGGCCTGAGTCGTCCCAGGAGTTGAGGAGCGTCGGAAAGTGGCTGCGCGAGAGTCTTTCCGGCGAGACCGCCACCCTGCAGGTCGTGTCGAGCGGATTTCCGGTGCCGTGGGCGCTGATGTACCTCACCGAGCGGTTCGACGCGACGCCGCTCACGTGGGAGAACTTCATCGGCATGCGACACGTCGTCGAGCAGATTCCGATGGCGGAGATCTCGGCGGTGCCGCCCGCGACRACCATCGACTCCGCGCCGGAGATGAGCGTGCGGGCGCTCTTCAACGACACCATCGACGAGTCGATGCCGTCGAAGCCGGTCGCAGAGCAGCGCCGCTACTGGGGCGCCCGCGGGGTGACACTCACCGAGGGCGCGAAGGTCGAGGACCTCGTCAAGAGCGCGCTCGCGAAGGGCGCGACCGACAAGGTGATTTACCTGTACTGCCACGCCGAGGCATCCGCCAAGGATTCAGATGATTCGAAGCTCATCTTCACCGGCTCGCAGAGCGTCTCGCTCGGCGAACTGTCGGTCTTCGCGCCGATCGAGGACATCCTCGAGAGCCACCCTCTCGTCTTCATCAACGCGTGCGAATCCGGCGAGCTGACGCCGAAGTTCTACGACGGCTTCGTCCCGTACTTCCTGGCCAAAGGCGCTCGCGGTGTGATCGGCACCGAGTGCAAGACGCCGGGCCTGTTCGCGAGCGAGTGGGCCAAGGCGTTCTTCGATGAGCTCTTCGCCGGAAACTCCGTCGGCCAGGTCGTCCTCGACCTGCGCAGACGGTTCCTCGCAGAGCACAACAACCCGCTCGGACTGCTCTACGGCGTGCACTGCGACACCGACACGGTGGTGTCGCCGGCTCTCGTCGCTCAGGGCTGAGCACAGATCGTCCGTCCCGCCGCACGAGAGAGAGGTCCACGATGTCCCTGAGGCGCATCCCCGGCACGTCCCAGCAGTATTTCCTCATCACGTACGACAAGCGCGGCGAGGAAGTGCCCGATGCCGATGGGACGAGCGCGAGCAGGCAGGCGATCGCCGCGCTCAGCGATCCGGCGGCGGACGTGACCGACGTCTTCATCCTCAGTCACGGCTGGCAGGGCGACTACGACGACGCCATCGCCCAGTACGACCGGTGGATCGGCGCCGCGAATCCCGACTCAGCGGGTGACAGCATCCGTCCCTTCATCATCGGCGTGCACTGGCCGAGCAAGGCGTGGAGCGATCGTGAGCTCACGAGCGCGCCGACCGGACTGCTGGGCGACGAGCCCGCGGACAACCCCGATGCCGTCACCGTGGATGCTGCTGTCGACGAGTACGCGGCCGCACTCGGCGACTCCCCCGAGATGCGCGCCGCGCTGAAGACCGTGCTGGACTATGCCGCGGAGCTCGACCCCGATCAAGACGCGACCGGCGACGACGAGCTGCCGACGGATGTCGCGGACGCCTACCGGGTGATCGCCGCCGCGACCGGAGCGGACGAGGGCGAAGACTCGCTGCTCGGCGGCGGGTGGGATCCCGACGAGGTGTTCGTCCAGGCGTCGAAGGAGCAGGAGGACGACGGGCTGCTCGGTGAGGGATTCTTCCAGAAGCTCCGCGAAGCGGTGCTGACCCCGCTGCGCCAGCTCACGTTCTGGCACGGCAAGAACCAGGCCCGTGAGTTCGGCGAACGGGGTGCGGCGAAGCTCGTGCGCGCGGTGATGGCGGCGAGCCCCGCGCGGGTGCACCTCATGGGACACAGCTTCGGCACCATCGTCGTCTCCAGCGCGGTGCGCGGGCCGGGCGAGAATCCGGTTCCGCCACCGCGACCGGTGAGCTCGCTCTTCCTGGTGCAGGGCGCGGTGTCACTGTGGGCGTTCGACGCAGACGTGCCCGATGCGATCGGCGGTGGGCGCGGCTATCTCGCGGACGTCGCCACACCGGAGTTCGTGTCCGGACCGATCGTCGCCACGCGTTCGAAATGGGACTACGCGGTCGGCAAGTTCTACCCGCTCGCCGTCGGGGTGGCCGGGCAGTTCCTGCTCGGCGACGATCTGCCCAAGTACGGCGGGATCGGCACCTTCGGGATCCAGGGCGTGAGCGGCACCGTCGAGCTTCCTCCGCTGCAGCCGGGCGCCCGGCCGCCTGGCGAGTTCGCCGCATCGACCGTCTACAACATCGACGCCAGCGCCGTCATCGCGAAGGTGGAGGGAGCGGCGGGCGCGCACAATGACCTCGCCCATCGCGAGCTGGTGTGGCTGGGCTGGCACGCTGCGCTGTCGCACGCGAGAGAGGACCGCTGAAAGCCGAGGGTTCAAGCGATGGCGGATGCCGGATCCGCGGCACGATCCAGGCGTTCCAGCCGGTCGACCCGGGCTCGCGATCGACTCGCCAAAATTCATCGAGAAATGTTTGCTGATCAGGTGGATTTCGGGGTCGGAATGTCGGTGGCCCTCAGCAGAATGGGGGTATGAAGGACCTCATCGATCGTCTCGAAGCACTGGACGCGATGGTCGCTGAGGTCGTGGCCGAGGCTGTG
>NZ_JBFUFC010000230.1:0-5425 GCF_056403635.1 Microbacterium sp. P2_F9
GACGTTTCGTCTCGCTTCGCTCGCTCAACGACCGAGGTGCGGCGGGCCGGCTCGCACGCTCGGGTAGCGTGAGAACGTGCCCGACGAGACCACCACCCGCCCGCTGTGGCGTCGCATCACGGGGAGCGGCTGGTTTCAGCTCGTCGCCGCGCTCGTCATCACGGGGCTCGTGCTGAGCTTCGTCGCGAAGCCCTTCTGGGTGCCGTCCGGGTCGATGGAGGCCACCCTCGAGCCCGGCGACCGGGTGCTTGTGAACCGCCTCGCCTACCTGGGCGCCGAGCCGAGCGTCGGCGACATCGTCGTGTTCGACGCCGACGCCACCTGGAACATCGAGCCGTCGCCGGCCAACCCCATCAAAGACGTGCTGCGCTGGATCGGCGAAGTCACCGGGTTCGGGCCCACGAGCGCCCACACCCTCATCAAGCGCGTCTTGGGCACTCCCGGTCAGACCGTCGAGTGCTGCACGGATGCCGGGCAGCTCGTCATCGACGGCGAACCCCGCGACGAGCCCTACGTCACGAACGACCTGCCCTTCGAGCCCGGCACGCTGGACTGCACGACCACCCCGCGATCGTCGCGGTGCTTCGACCCCGTCGAAGTCCCGGCCGGCTCCCTGTTGATGCTCGGCGACAATCGCGCCAACTCCGCGGACTCCGCGGTCTACTGCCGCGGCGACTCCCCCGCCCCCGACTGCTGGCGCTGGGCGACCGACGACACCGTGGTCGGCAAGGCCGTGCTGCTCTTCTGGCCCCTCACCCGCTGGACCGTGCTGTAACCGGAGCGTAATCAGCATCCGCCACAATGTGGTCAATGGGTGATCGCACGACGGACAGTCAAGCGACGTTCCTCCCCTGTCCCTATCGGCGATTTCAGGAGGACGACGTGAGCAGCGACATCCAGCACCCGAAGAAGACCATCGACCGGCGCACGCTGCTCAAGGCCGGCGCATGGGCTGCACCGGTCATCGTTCTCTCAACCGCCGCACCGGCAGCAGCCGCCAGCGGGACCGCGACCGGAAAGCTCGATTTCACAAATGTCAGCTACTACTGGGCCTACGGCCCCGGCGGCGTGGTCGGACTGACGGCGAATACGACAGTCGGGTTCAAGCACGGCGGGACGGGGACGATCACGTCCATCCTGCTGATGGTGCAGATCAACAATGCCAACGGCACATATCTTGTCGGCGGCAAGCCCGCGATTCTGCTCGGCGCGCCAGGATGGACGGTGTCTCAGGTCGGCACCACGATCGTCGACCGGCACCRCGTGCCATGGATTCAGTACGGCTTCCTGTGGACAGGAACGCTCGTCCCCATCGGCTACACCGCGCTTCTCGAGGCGACAKTCCCCCTGGCCGAGGCCCACCCGAACGGCCCGCCTGCGGGCAGCAAGTGGTTGGTGATCGCGTCGGCCCCGAGTGAGCCGAACGTGAAGCCCGCAGCGCAGGCGGGCAACGGGCGCGAGTTCGTGGACCGCGGGCCCGTCACTCCCTAACCGAGGGGCTCACCCGCGCAGGGCTGGAACACCGCCTTCACGAACGCGAGCGACTGGTACACGTACTGAAAGGCCCACTGCGCGATCGTGGGGGGCTGCTCAGCCGCGACGACCACGAAGTGTCCCGGATAGCACTTGTCGAACAGATAGCGCGTGCGCGCCACGTGCGTCGTGGACGTCACGACGATCACCGACGGGCTCGCCTGCTCGGTCATCATCAGCACCTCGCCGCGCGTGGTGAACGGATCGGCGACCTCGCAGGTGACGCCCGGCTCCTGGCAGAGCGCGATGTCGTCTGCCGTCTGGCCGCGCTCCGGCTGCACCGAGATGACAATGCGCTCGGCAAGACCCTCGTCGCGCAGGCGCTCGGCGAGCGCGAGGCGCGCATCCGAGGGCGGACCGAGCACGAACACCGCCTCGCTCTTGGGCACCGCATCCGCCGGCGGGAAGACGTACAGCGGCAGGCCGATCAGCACAAAAAGCCAGAGCGCCGCGAGCATCGTGAGGGCGACCGCCCGGAACCGGCGCATTGCACCTCTCACCGATCAGGCGCTGGTCTGCTCCGCGGCGGCGGGCGCGGCATCCGTCGTCGCCTGCGCGGTGATGAGGATCGGCAGGTGGTCGCTCAGTCCCTGCGGGAGAGTCTTGACCTTGTCGATGGTGAAGCCGACCGACGTCGCGAAGTCGTAGTGCCCGCGGAAGAAGCGGTAGGCCGTGTAGGTGTGCGCGTCGCTCATGCTGAGCTCGTAGCCCTGCTCGCGCACCTTCTGACCCAGGTTCTCTTTGAACACCGGGTAGTTGTAGTCGCCGACCATCAGGGTCGGCAGGTGTCGGCCGAGCAGTTCGAGCTCGCTGAGCGCGGTGCGGATCTGGTGGCGGCGGAGCGAGTTGAGCGCGGTGAGCGGCGCGGCATGGAAGGACGCGACGATGATGTCGCGGTTCTCGTCGATGTCGTGCAGGCGGACGCCCAGGATCCGCTCCTCGGCAGGCTTGAGCATGCGGTCGTGCAGCGACTTCTTGAGGCCGAGCGCCTTCACATCGACCACGCGGAACGTGTTCTCGCGGTAGTACACGGCAAGCCCGAGCCGGTTGCGCTGGGTCGAGTGGGCGAGTCGCAGACCGCCGATGGATTCCGGGATGTCGGAGGTGTCGGCCTCTTGCAGGCACAGGGCATCCGCGCCATGGGTCTCGACCAGCTGTGCGAGCTCGCGGGCGGCGCGATGCTTGCGAAGGTTGTACGAGATCACCCTCATGCCGACTCCTTTGTGTCGCGTGCCACGCTAATGGCCGACGCCAGCCTACGGCGGAAGCGTGACCGCGGGGTATCGGGTGCGTGACACACAGAACACTGGTAGAGGAGGGTGCATCGGGCCGCGGCATCCGTCGCCCTGCCGTACGCAGCCCTGCCCGCACGCCGCCCTTCCCGCCCGCCGCCCTTCCCGCCCGCCGCCCTTCCCGCCTGCCGCCCTTCCCGCCTTCGAGAAACCACTTCCCCGCCGACACACCACTTCGGCACCGAAACACCATGGMCCGCGCGATGTCTCGGCCGCGATCTGGTTTCTCGACGGCTCGAGCGATCGCCAACCCGCCACCCGAGCCCGAGAAACCACTTCCGGGCCGAGACACCATGCCCCGCACCCAGCCCACACCCCAGGGTCGTGTGAGCGCGAAGTTCAATGACGTTTGAGGAGAGGCATCCGCCTCCGCAATCGAGCGTGTCCCAGGAGCACCCCGCGACGGGATGCGACCCCCGCGCCTAGACCGGCCGGGCGGCGATCAGCTGCGACTCGACCAGCTGGGCGACGAACGCCTCCACGTCGTCGGCGACCGCGGACGCGTTGCCGTCTTCGACCGCGCCGGCGGCCTCGGCAGCGCGGGCAGTCAGCTGGGTGAGGGTGATCGGCTCCTCGAGCCACTCCCAGATCAGCGCGGCCGAGCCGGCGAGCGCGGCCGGCCGGGCGATCGTGCCGTCCGGCGCCGGGCTGAGCGGAAGCGCGACGATCCGATCCTCACTGTCCACCCACGCGACGTCCTCGCGCCGGGCGAGCAGCGGCTCATCCGAGGTCAGCAGTCCCGCGTCGAGGAGCTGTCCGACGGCGACGAGCACGGCAGCCTGGGCGTCGAAGCCCTGGGGCTGCCCGTAGGCGGTGGTCGCGGCATCCTGGAACTGAGTCAGCGTGGCGTCCTCGGCGACGCGCCAGACCGCCGGGGCGATGCCGCCCAGGACTGTCACGTGCCCGTGGTGGCCGCTGTCGACGGTGAGGATCGCGACGCGATCGGGGTGCTCGAGCGCGATCTCGTCGGCGACGGGCGTGCGCGAGAAGCGCGGACCGACGTGGTCGGGCTCAGCCGGCGGCGCGGCGTGCTGCGGAAGCTCCGGCAGCACGAAGTCCCCGGCCGGCTGGGCGACCAGCTGCGGAATCACAGCCACCAGCGTCGCCGCTTCGCGGTACTTCACCGTGCGGATGCCGCCGGTCGCCGCCGCGAGCGCGGCGATGAACCGCAGCGCGGCATGCTGCTCGGGCAGGAAGCTCGTCTGCGTGACCAGGTCGCTGAGTGCATCTCCGATATCGGATGCCTCGACAATCGGCTCCTCGGGATGGTTCTCGTCACGATCCAGCACCACGATCGCGGCGACCTGCAGCTCCGCGTCGGGGAGCGGCTTGAGGTTCAGCGCCGAGGGCGGGACCTGCGTCTTCGGCGCGGCCGGGTCCTCGATGACGGAGAGCGGCTTGCGGTAGGGCCAGACCCGGCCGTCCGCGTCGATCGCGATCGTCTCGTCGGAGACGTAGCCGTACGTCTGCCCGAGGACGCGCGACGCGGTCGTCTTGCCGCGCCCGGACGGACCGACGAGCACCACGACCTTGCCGTCGGGCATTGCGATGCCCGCCGCGTGCAGCATCCATGCGCGCCCGCGGGCGGCCTCGATGCCGGCGAGGGTGACATCCTGCGAGAGGTGCGAGAGCATCTGCTCCCTGGTGGCTGTCAGCGGGGTGACGACGGCGACCGGGTCGGCGCCGTCCGGCGCCAGAGCGTCCGCCCACGCCGCGCGCACCGCGGCGGCATCGCCGTCGTCGAGCGGGCTCAGGTCGATCTCGATGCAGGAGCCGACGGCGTCGACCAGGAGTCTTGGGGGCACATCCGAAGTTTACGGGGAGGGTGTTGCCGGGCCGTGACGGGGGTGGGGTGCGGGGTTCCGGGCGCGGCCGTGCCGCGGCATCCGTCCCCCCCCTGAGAAACCACATCCCGGCCGAGACATCACATCCCGGCCGAGACATCATGCCGTGCGTGGTGTTTCAGCGGGCGTATGGTTTCTCGACGGCTCGGGGCGCGCGCGGCGAAGGCGTGGGACGACGCCGGATGCCGCTACTCGCGGTCGCGGCGCGCGCGGGACTGCTCGGCGCGATCGGCGAGCAGCTCGTCGGCGGGGTAGCCCACGGCGGTGAGCGTCAGCCCGCGCGCTGCGAGCACCTTGACCTCGGGAACCCGGTCGCCCGTGTCGCGGATGTCCGCGACGTCCTCGACATCCAACCGGCCCTCGCCCACGGCGACGCACGCGCCGACGAGGGCGCGGACCATCGAGTGGCAGAAGGCGTCGGCCTTGACGTTCGCGACCAGCACGCCGTCCGGCGCGCGGTGCCAGTCGAACTCGAGCAGCGTCCGGATCGTCGTCGCCTCGTCGCGCGGCTTGCAGTAGGCGGCGAAGTCGTGGAGTCCGATGAGGGAGCGGGCCGCGGCATCCATCGCCTCCGCATCGAGCTGCGCGCGCACGGTCGTCGTGCGGTGCCGCTCGAGCGGGTCGTAGCCCGCGATCTGGTCGGCGATCCGGTATTCGTAGCGGCGCCACACGGCCGAGAAGCGCGCGTCGAACCCCTCCGGCGCGACGGCGGTGCGCGTCACCGCGACGTCGGAGTACGCCCCCACGACCCCGCGC
>NZ_JBFUFC010000231.1:0-5361 GCF_056403635.1 Microbacterium sp. P2_F9
CCCTCCGACAGGGCGACGATCGACTCGGGCTCCCACCGCAGGATGCTCTGGTTCATCTTCGTGTTGTCCCGGTAGGCGGGGATGTGGCTGAGGTAGGTCAGGTGCGGCGGCTGCGCGTGGACCACGGCGTGGAAGGGCAGCCCCCGTCGCCCGACCTGGTCGTCGTGCACGGCGAGGTGCGAGTTGAACTCGCTGGTGAGCCGCTCGAACTGGCGGCGCGGCGAGGTCAGCAGCTCGGCGTGGACTCCGTCGGCCTCGACGATGACAGCTCCCACCGCCGCGAGCGGGTCGTCCCCGATCTGACGCAGCCGACGCCCCGAACCGGTGACGAGCAGCGTCCGGCCGGCGAGCGCAGGAGCAGCCAGCGGAAGCTCGATCCGCTCCGAGAGCGGGAACACCTCCCGAACCCGAGGCAGTTCATCGAGGCAGATGGAGATGTTGCCGGCGCCGGCCTCGCTCGCGTCGATGTCGCAGATCCGTCGCCCGGCGGCGCCCATGTTCGCCAGATACTCCTCGATCGTGGGTCTGGTCACGTCCGCCATCGTCTTTCCCGCAACGCTGGGCGAAGTGCGGAAACTCTCCGCGGACATCTCCGCCTGCCTTCGCAGGACCATCCTTCCGAGCACCACGCTACCCATGAATCGTTTCAAACGCAATGTGGTCTGACCACTGATTCCGACTCCCGCCGGCGGCATCCGGCTCAGGGCGCTCCGTCTCGCTGCGCGAGGCTCTGCTCCTGCCAGGCGTGCACATCGCTCACCCATTCCCAGCCGGGCTTGGCGGATGCGCCGATCCGCGGGTCGTCGGGAACCTGCGCGTCACGCAGCGCCTGGACATACGCCCGGTCCTGATCGATCCGTGCGCGCAGCTGATCAGCGCCGCCGACAGACCCGTGACCTGGGACCACGACATCCACCGCGCCCGCCACGGCCTCGAGCAGCTGCAGGGCGGCGAGGTAGTCCGAGATCGGATCATCGGCCTGCAGGTCGAGCATGGGAATCAGGACGTCGGAGAGCATATCGCCGGCGATGAGGACGCGGCGTTCCTCGATCCAGAGCGCCGCGTGGCCCACGGAGTGAGCTCGATGCTCGATGATGCGGACGCTGGGCCCCTTCCATGGCACCTGCACGGTTCCGGCGGGCAGCCCGGTGATGAGTCCGAGCAGCTCCATCGGCACCTCATCGGCGACCTCCGGTGGCAGCTCTTCGGCGATCTCGGCCTGCCAGTCTGCGGCCGACAGCACCGCTGCGATGGATGCCGCGCAGCGAGCCGTGCCGTAGCGGGGCGCATCGCCGAGCGCAGGGTGCCAGAGCACGTGGTCCCAATGGGGATGCGTCGAGAAACCCGCCACGACGGACTGGCCCAGGGCGCGAAGGTCGTTCGCGATTGCGGCCATCTCGTCGCCCGTGATGCCGGCATCGATGAGCAGCACTCCGACGTCGCCTGCCACGACGACGGCGTTGCTCTGGATGCACTCGCTCTCGTGGACCAGTACGCCCTCGGCCACCGTCTGGAGCATGAGCTGACCTCGCCCTCATCGCGTCGTCTCCGCCGATGATCCCGCCCGTGGACGATGAGCGCAACCTCCCGTCAGGGCCGCTGGCGCATGATCCCCACCTGTGGCGGGACGGGAACTATGGTGGGCCTGTGAAGCGAATCTGGCCGTACCTCGTCCCCGGCATCCTGCTCAGCGCCGTCGGTCTGGTGTGGACGCTGCAGGGCCTGAATGTGCTCGGCGGCTCCGCCATGAGCGGCTCCCCCTTGTGGGCGACCATCGGTCCGATCGTGCTGCTGCTCGGTGTCGTGCTGATCGGGATCGCGATCGTCATCGCCCGGCGCCGACGCCAGGTGAAGTAACCGCGTCAGCCGTCCTGGCCGCGGACTCAGAGCGTGCGGGCGAACGCCTGGACGCCCTCGTGTGAAGGCAGCGGTTCGAATCCGACGCGCGGATAGAACGCGAGCGCACCGACGTTGTCTGACGATGCCACGAGGTGCAGGCCTGAGACGCCTCGCTCACGCAGCGCGGACACGAGCGTGTCGATGAGCCGGCGACCCCAGCCGTGACCCTGCAGTTCGGGGAGCAGGTCGATGTGCAGGTGCGCGGGGTACCCCTGCGAGTACGGCTCGCGCCCGGGTTCGCGCCCATAGGCATAGAGCAGGTTCCCGTCCTGGCGGGACTGCTCGCTGTCCGGCAGCGGCCACCGGTCGGCGAACCGCGGCCACCACTCGTCGTGGAACCACGCCTCGAACGCATCGGTGTCGGGTGTGCCGACGACATAGCCGGCGACTCGGCCATCGTCGGTCTCCACGACGAAGGCCAGCTCCGGATGCCGCGCCGCATAGGGGAGCACGAAGATCTCGGCCCACAGATCGTCGTCGGCGAGCAAGCCCGTCGCATCTGCTCCGGCATCCGCGGTCTTGAGGCAGATCTCGGCGAGGGCCGGCTCATCGCCCGGACGAAAGGGTCGGATCTTGGTCACCCGCCCGATTCTAGGGCGACCCGCCGAACCGGTGCGCGGCGGCGACGGCCGCGACGAACCGCGTGGCGGGCGAGGCGAGCACTTCTTCCACGAGTCCCTCCTGGGCGACCGTCCCCTGCTCCAGCACGATGAGACGGCGCGCGACGCCCACCGCATCGGTCGCGTCGTGCGACACAAGGAGGGCCGTCGCCCCCGTCTCAGCGAGCTGCGCGCGCAGCAGGTCCCGCAGGTCGGCGGCCGTCTCGACATCCAGCGAGGTGAGGGGTTCGTCGAGCAGCAGCATCCGCGGTTCCACGGCAAGCGCTCGCGCGAGCGCGACCCGCTGCTGCTGACCGCCGGACAGCTGCGCGGGATGCCGCTCCCCCGCGTCTCCGAGACCCACTCGTCGCAGCCACTCGGTCGCGCTCCGCCGCGCGGCGGCCCGGTCGGTGCCGTGCGCTCGTGGACCGAACGCGACGTTCTCGACGATCGTGAGGTGCGGGAACAGGCGTGGGTCCTGGCCGAGCAGCACCACTCCTCGCTCCGCCGCGGGGACATGGACCACCGGGGCGGTGGAGGCCACGGTGGCCGCGTCGAGGCGGACATGCCCGCCGTCCACCCGGACGAGTCCGATGATCGCGCTGAGCAGGGTCGACTTGCCCGCGCCGCTCGGACCCATGACGGCCACGACCTCCCCCGGGGTGGCAGTGATCGCGGCATCGAGCCGGAACCCGTGCCGTTCGACGATGACACGGGCGTCGAGCGCCGCGCCGGTCATCGCGGGGTCTCCGGGCGCCAGGCCCGCACAAGGAGGAGCACGGCGATCGCCGTGACGAGGAGCAGCAGCGAGAGGGCGACCGCGGTCCCCTGCGAGACGCCCGACCCGTTGAACGCCGTGTAGATGGCGAGGGGCATCGTCTGCGTCACCCCAGGGGCATTCCCGGCGAAGAGCGCGGTCGCCCCGAACTCCCCGATCGCGCGCGCGAAGCACAGGATGACCCCCGCCGTGAGCCCCGGTGCGGCGAGCGGGAGCGTCACTCGGCGCAGGATCGTCCACCGGCTCGCACCGAGTCCGGCCGCGGTCTCCTCATACCCGACACCGGTAGACCGCAGCGACCCCTCGACGGCGAGCACAAGGAACGGCAGTGCGACGAAGGTCTGCGCGAGGACGACCGCACCGGTCGAGAACGGAACGCGGATCCCGAACTCGCCCAGCACCTCGCCGAGCCAGCTCGTCCGCCCGAACAGGTAGAGCAGGGCGATTCCGCCGACCATCGGCGGCAGCACGAGCGGCACGGTGATGAGAGCCCGCAGGACGCCCGCCAGCCGCGCGGAGCTGCGCGCGATCACGAGCGCGAGCGGCACGCCCAGCCCGACGCAGACGAGCGTGGTGGTCAGGCCCGTCCCCAGCGAGAGCAGCAGCGCGGAGACCGCCTCGGGAGACGTGATGTCCGCCCAGAGCGTCGACCAGTCCACTCGCGCGACGAGGGTGACCAGGGGCAGCACGAGCAGTGCGAGGCCGATGACCGCGGGGATCAGCAGAATCTGCGGCACGAATCCCCTGGCTGCGCCGCGACTCACGGTGAGCCGAAGCCGAGCTCCGCGAGCACCCGCTGTCCCTCGGGGCTGAGCACGAACTCCGCGAAGGCCTCGGCCGCCTCCGGGTTGCGGGCGCCGGTCAGCGCGGCGATCGGATAGCGATTGACCACGTCGGCGGCGCCATCCGGCACAAGCGAGTCCACGTCGTCGCGGCCGAGCACGTCGGTCGCGTAGACCAGTCCCGCATCCGCTTCGTTCGCCGCGACCTTCGTGAGCACGGCCGTGACGTTCTGCTCGAGACTCGCCGGAGCGACGGTCACCCCGGCGTTCGCGAGCAGCTGCTGCGCAGCCGCACCGCACGGCACCTCCGGCGCGCAGAGCACGACGGTGACGCTGTCGTCGCCGAGGTCGCTCAGGTCTTCCACCCCGCCGGGGTTGCCCTTCGGCATCGCTATGACGAGGGTGTTGGTCGCGAAGAGCTCGGGGCCGATCGCAAGATTCGTGTCGACGAGCCGCTGCATGTTCGCCTCGTCTGCGGAGGCGAACACATCGGCGGGCGCACCCTCGACGAGCTGGGTCGCGAGCGTGCTCGATCCGTCGTAGACGATCGGGAGCACCTCGAGACTCGGGTTGCGCTCCTCGAACTTCGTCGCGAGCGCGTCGAATGCGTTCTGGAGMGAGGCGGCGGCATACACCGTGAGCTTGCCGGTGAGCTCGGGCCCGACCGAGGCCGCCGGCGTCTGCGGCGCATTCGGATCCTCGTCGCCGATGCTCGCGCAGCCGCTGAGGAGCAGAGCGGATGCCGCGGCCAGCGCGGCGAGTCGAGCAACGGGGCGCAACGCTCAGGCCTTCGGAGTCTCGACGATGACGTTGGTCGCCTTGACGACGGCGACCGCGAGCGACCCGACCTCGAGGCCGAGCTCCCGCACGGCCTCGGACGACAGCAGCGAGACGACCCGGTGCGGTCCGGATTGGATATCGACCTGCGCCATCACTCCGTCGATCTGCAGCCGCGTCACGAGCCCCACTAACCGGTTCCGCGCGCTGGAGAGCACATCGGTCGGATCGGATGTCGCGTGCGCGTAGTCGACGGCGCGTGCAGCGAGCGCGTCGCCGGGGATCTCGACCGGGCTCGCGTCGGTGGTCGGCAGCAGGCCCTGATCGACCCACCGGCGGACGGTGTCGTCGCTCACCCCGAGAAGGCGTGCCGCTTCGGTGATCTTGTAGCTCGCCATGGGCCTACGCTACACCCGCAGATACGGCGAAACACCGGGTTTACAGCCGCATCTGCGGCATCCCGATTACTACCGCCGGTCGGCCCTCCGCTCAGCGGAGGGGGATAGCGGGCGGGAGGGACCTGCAG
>NZ_JBFUFC010000232.1:0-5316 GCF_056403635.1 Microbacterium sp. P2_F9
CGTCGACGAACCGGAAGAAGGGCGATCCGCCGGGGATGATCATGACGATCAGCGACTGGATCGCGGCGGCGATCGCGAAGCCCGCCTGGGCGGAGAGGAAGCGCGCCACGATGAGCGTTATGCCCAGGGCCAGCGCCAGCTGCCACCACCCGCTTCCCGCGACGAGCAGCAGGAGCTCGGCGATCAGGATGCCGACCAGCATCCCGATCACGGTCTCGAGCACCCGGATCGGTCGTGCGTCGCGCACGAGCCCGAGGCTCGAGACGGTCACGGTCGCGGCGAGCAGCGGCGTCGGGTGACCCAGCACCATCTCGGCGAAGAGGTAGGCGCCGGTCGCGGCCACCACGATCTGCAGAATGCCCGGAAGCGATCGGCGCACCCGGACGAGGCCCGGCTTGGGGTTGACGCGCGACCGCCACCCGGTCGGGATCGCCGCGGTGACCGGAGCGCTCACGACGCTGCGCTCACCGAGCGGTCGTACGGCGGCCCAGGCGCGGCATCCGCGGGATCGATGCCGTAGCCCCCGCCTCCGGGGGGACGATGATCTCCTGCGCGGCCGAGATCGGGCCGTCCGAGGTGTCGACGGTCAATGCCGCGTCGACCGGCGTCGTCCGGCGCACCAGGGCGAGGGCGATCGGCCCGTCTTGATAGTGCAGGGCGACCGAAGTGATGACGCCGACGGCGTCCTCCCCCACCCGCACGGCAGCGCCGGGCTCGGGGAAGGTGCTGTCGCTGCCGTCGAGCTGGAGCGCCACGAGGCGCCGAGGCGGGTGACCCAGGTTGTGCACCTTGGCGACGGTCTCCTGCCCGCGGTAGCAGCCCTTGCTCAGATGCACGGCGGTGCGCAGCCAGTCGACCTCGTGCGGCAGCGTCCGCCCGTCGACCTCCGCCGCCCACCGCGGGCGCCAGGCGGCGACGCGAAGCGCATCGGATGCCGTCAGGCCCGCGAGCGCGAGACCGCCGGTCGCCGCGGCCGTGGCCACCCGCGCCTCCTCGGCACGCGTCACGATGGCCTCGGCCCAGTCCCGGTCGAACCCAGGGTGCGGATCGACGGCCGCATAGGCGTAGCCGCCGGAGTCGATGTCGGGCCATGAGTCGACCCAGACGAGCGGTACTCCTGCCGGGGTCGCAGGGTTCACCGCCGTGAGCGCATCCAGCGTTCCGCCGATGACGGCGTACTCGTCGGTCGCGTCGCGGGGCGCGACCCGGAGCCGGAACCGCATCCGCAGCAGCCAGGCCAAGAGGCCCTCGGCATCCGCGCGATCCACGATGAGCCAGGCGGTCTCACCGTCGTCGATGACGGATGCCGCGTGCTCCACGTGACCCTGCGGGTCGAGGATCARCAGCTCCGTGCTCCCGCCGGGCACCAGCCCGGTCAGGGCCTGGGATGCGAGCGAATCCAGCCAGGACAGCCGATCCTCRCCGGGAACCGCGAGCACCCTCCGGTCGCCGAGGGGGGCGATCGCCCGCCCTTCGGCGAGCGCGCGCTGCTCGGCGAGCGGATTGCCGATGTGCCGGAGCCCGGTGTCGTCGACGACCGCCCCGGGTACCGCCGCGAAGATCTCGGTCATCATTCCGCCTTCGCCAGTCGTGCCGATGCGTGCGAGCCGAGGTCTGCTCCGAGCGCCGCGATATCCCACGCCCACAGCAGGTGCTGGTCGACGAGGCCGTACATTCTGGTCGCCGCGCCATAGGACTTCGCGCCGGCGGTGCGCACGACGGCGTCCGTGGCGATGTCGATGCGCGGACCGCGAACCTGGCCGAGGTACAGCTCCATGAGCCCGTCCGCGTGCACGAGCGAGACTTCGATGTCGAATCCGCCCTGCGCGGTCCGCAGCAGCTCGACGTCGTCCGCGGTGCGCGCCACGAACGGCGATCGGGGCGGGAGCAGGCCGGGGCCGGCATCCGCCGGCGTCGCCGGGCGGGAGAGCCGCCAATAGCCCACCTCGGCGATGAGCGGGCTCCGTACGCCGTCGGCGTCCAGCCAGGCGTCCGCGGAGTAGTTCAGGTACCCGCCGCCGTCATGGCTGAAGCTCACCCGGTGCGCGAACTCGCCTTCGTAGCGGTGGCCGTCGGCGGTGTAGTCGATGACGCCGGTGCCCTCCCAGATCCCGAGGAGCCACGACAGCGGAACGATGTCCGCGGGAAGGTCGGTCGGCAGCTCGAGCACGGCGCCTCCGGTCAGCGCTGGCCGCGGTACAGGTTCCAGACCACGACGCCGGAGACGAAGGCGATCGCGAGCGACGCGAGCGCGAGGAGGCCCACGAAGAACAGCTCGAGTGCGACGAGATCCATGGCTGACACTCTATCCCGGAACGACCGATGCCAGCCCGAACCCCAGGCTGATCACACCCATCACGACGAGCGCGCCCAGGCAGCCGGCGGCGACCCGCAGGATGAACCCGTGCGAGCGGCCGTTGGCGAGCTGCAGCCCGAACGAGAGCCAGATGCAGGCGCCGAGACCGACGACGAGCCACGCCGCCCGCCAGTCCGGCGGAACGAACAGCCCCACGACGACCGCGATCACCGCGGAGGCGATCCACACCGCGACAACGGCGCCGGTGGTGCGGCGGGGAGCAAGCTCAGGCACGGCCATGCCCCTATTGTGACGCACCGACAAGGCCCGTGCGTCGAAGCGATCCGTGAGGAGCGCGTCGTGACTCTAAACTGAGGGTGACGTCGAGTCCCACCCGCGTCCGGAGGATCACCTTTGGCACAGCTTCTTGTTCTCAGTTCCGCACCCGGCGGCGGGCCTGTCCTGCCCTCCTTGGAGCTGCTGAGCCACCGCGTGCGTCAGATCCCCGCTGAACCCGCCTCACTCGTGAACGCACCGAGCGCGGATGTGATCTTCGTCGACGCGCGCATCGACCTGGTCGGTGCGAAGTCCCTCTGCAAGATCCTGAACACGACCGGTCTGGACGCACCGCTCCTCCTCGTTGTCACCGAGGGCGGCCTCACGGCGGTGTCGACGGACTGGGGCGTGGACGACGTCATCCTCATGACGGCCGGCCCCGCCGAGGTCGACGCCCGCGTGCGACTCGCGATCGGACGGATGACGAAGGAGCAGGTGTCGACGCGCATCCAGACGTCGGGCATCACGATCGACGAATCGTCGTACTCCGCGAAGGTGCACGGCAAGCCGCTCGACCTGACTTACAAGGAGTTCCAGCTCCTGCACTTCTTCGCGACGCACCCGTCCCGCGTGTTCACCAGGGAGCAGCTGCTCAGTGAGGTGTGGGGCTACGACTACTTCGGCGGCACCCGCACGGTCGACGTGCACGTGCGCCGCCTTCGAGCCAAGCTCGGCGATCTCGAGCAGCTCATCGGCACCGTCCGAAATGTCGGCTACCGCTTCAACGTCTACGAGGACGACCAGGCTCCAGCCCCGTCCGCACGGTCCGTCTAGCGGCCGCTCCCGAGTTCACACGCTCGTCACCTGTCCCTGCAATGATGATGGGATGATCGAACACGAGGTGCTCGACGCCGGGCTCGGCGACGCGGATGACGACGACTTCGACCTCTCGGAGGCGTTCGTCTCGCAGCTCCCCGATCACCGGTATCTTGACCGCGAGATCAGCTGGCTCTCCTTCAACCAGCGAGTGCTGGAGCTTGCGGAAGACCGGAATCTGCCCGTGCTCGAGCGGTCGAACTTCCTCGCCATCTTCGCGAGCAACCTCGACGAGTTCTTCATGGTCCGAGTCGCTGGGCTCAAGCGCCGGATCGTCACCGGACTGGCCGTGCCGACGAACATCGGCCGGTCGCCGCAGGAGGTCCTCACCGACATCTCCGCCGAGGCCCATCGCCTCCAGGTCCGCCACGCGGCGGCATGGGTGGACGACATCCAGCCCGCGCTCGCCGACGCAGGCATCGACGTCCTCTCCTGGGAGGCCCTGACCGACGAAGAGAAGGCGTACGCCTACGAGTACTTCCAGGCGCAGGTCTTCCCCGTGCTGATGCCGCTTGCGGTCGACCCGGCGCACCCCTTCCCGTACATCTCGGGGCTGTCGCTCAACCTGGCGATCCGCATCCGGAACGCCCGCACGGGTCGACAGGACTTCGCCCGACTCAAGGTTCCGCCGATGCTCCCGCGATTCGTCCGGGTCTCGCGCGACGGCGAGCGGGTGCGGTATGTCCCCCTCGAGTTCATCATCGCGAATCACCTCGAAGACCTCTTCCCGGGCATGGAGATCCTCGACCACCACACGTTCCGCCTCACGCGCAACGAGGACATGGTCATCGAGGAGGACGAGACCGAGAACCTCATCCAGGCGCTCGAGGCCGAGCTCCTGCGGCGGCGGTTCGGTCCCCCGATCCGCCTCGAAGTCACCGAGGAGATCGACGACGTGACCCTCGACCTGCTGGTCAAGGAGCTCGACATCACGTCGCAGGAGGTCTACCGCCTGCCGGGTCTGCTGGATCTGCGCGGGCTGTTCGACCTGTCGAGGATCGACCGGCCGGAGCTGCACTACGCCGCGCACGTTCCGACGACGGCGCTGCCGTTCCAGCCGGCCGAGCAGAACGGCCGCGCCGACATCTTCGCCTCCATCCGCAAGGGCGATGTGCTCGTCCACCACCCCTACGAATCCTTTGCGACGAGCGTGCAGCTGTTCCTCGAGCAGGCGGCCAAGGACCCGCACGTCCTGGCCATCAAGCAGACGCTGTACCGCACCTCGGGCGACAGCCCGATCGTGCAGGCGCTCATCGATGCGGCCGAAGCGGGCAAGCAGGTGCTGGCCCTGGTGGAGGTGAAGGCGCGGTTCGACGAAGCCGCGAACATCGTCTGGGCGCGCAAGCTCGAGAAGGCGGGCGTCCACGTCGTGTATGGCCTGGTCGGGCTGAAGACGCACTGCAAGCTGGCGCTCGTCATCCGCGAGGAAGACGGCATCCTCCGCCACTACAGCCACATCGGCACCGGCAACTACAACCCGAAGACGAGCCGGATGTACGAGGACTTCGGGCTGTTCACGCAGGACGACCAGGTCGGCCGGGATCTGACCCGCCTGTTCAACGAGCTGTCCGGCTACGCGATCGAGAAGAAGTTCAAGCGGCTCCTGGTCGCTCCCCTGCACCTGCGCAAGGGTCTGCTCCGGCAGATCGACAACGAGCGGCGCAACGCCCTCGAGGGCAAGCCGTCCCGGATCCGCCTCAAGGTGAACTCGATGGTGGACGAGCAGATCATCGACGCGCTGTATCTGGCGAGCCAGGCCGGCGTCCCGGTCGAGATCTGGGTGCGCGGCATCTGCGCGCTCAAGCCGGGGGTGGAGGGGATGAGCGAGAACATCGTCGTGCGCAGCATCCTGGGTCGCTATCTGGAGC
>NZ_JBFUFC010000233.1:0-5315 GCF_056403635.1 Microbacterium sp. P2_F9
CGATGAGGATGGCGCGGCGTCGGCAATGGCGATCCACATGGCGACGGCCTCGGCACGACTCGCCGCGGCGACCAGATGAGCACTGCCCAGGAAGGCGCACGATGACCCTGAATCCCAGCCCGATCACCCTCGGAACGTCGGGCCTGGGGCGTGACTCGCTGCCCGGCAGCTCGGAGGAGGCGGATGCCGTCGCTGACGCGATAGCGCTCTTCGAGTCATCCCACACGTTTCTCGACACCTCGAACAACTACTCAGGCGGCCGGTCCGAGGCCGTCATCGGTCTTGCGCGCGCACGGGTCGGAGACCGAGCCACCGATCGTGTGATCACGAAGGTCGACGAAGATCCGGTGACGCACGCGTTCGGTCGCGATCGTGTGCTGCGCTCCTTCGAGGAGAGCTGCGCCCGGCTCGGCGTCGACACGCTGCCGCTGCTGCACTTCCACGATCCGTATTCGGTGACCTTCGCCGAAGCGGCCTCCTCTGGCGGTGCCATCGAGGGGCTTCTCGAACTGCGCGCTGCCGGAGTGGTCGGAGCGATCGGAATCGCCACCTACCCGGTGGACGAGATGATCGAGTACGTGGAGACGGGCGCCTTCGATGCGGTGCTCAGCCACAACCGTTACACGCTCGTCGACCGCAGCGCCACGGAGCTCTTCACAAGGGCGAAGGAGCGCGGGATGACGGTGTTCAACGCGGCTCCGTTCGGCAGCGGCCTGCTCGCGAAGGGCTCGGCATCTTCGTCGACCTATGCGTATCGGGAGCCTTCTGCCGAGCTCCTGGCGCGTGTGGTCCGCATGGAGGAGATCTGCCGCGCGCACGACGTGCCGCTCGCCGCCGTCGCCCTGCACTTCTCACTGCGATCGCCGCTGGTGGATTCCACGGTTGTCGGCATCAGGACCGCTGCCCGACTTCGTGCACTGGACGAGCTCGCCGCCACGGTGATCCCCGATGAGCTCTGGGCGCTCATCGATGATGCGAACGCGAGCGAGTGAGGGCTGAGCGCATGTCACGCAATTGGGCCGGAACCCACGAGTACACCGCGCCGCGCATCGCGCCCGCGCAGACGGTCGACGACGTGCAGCGTCTCGTGCGGGAGCCCGGGCTCGTCCACGCGCTCGGCACGCGGCACTCGTTCACCGACCTGCCCGACACGACCGGCACGCTCATCGATCTCGCCGGCCTCGAGTCCGGGTTCGCGCTGCACGCCGACGAGGGCTATGCCACGATCGGCGCGGGCACCCGCTACGGGGAGCTCGCGCTGCTGCTCGACGAGCAGGGCTGGGCGCTGCACAACCTCGGCTCGCTGCCGCACATCGCGGTCGGCGGCGCGACGGCGACCGGGACCCATGGCTCGGGCGACGCCAACGGCGTGCTGACGACGGCGGTGCGCGCGTTGCGCTACGTCGGCGCCGACGGCGACCTGCACGAGGCGCGCCGTGGGGACGCCGACTTCGCCGCGCTCGTGGTCGGGGTGGGCGCCTTCGGGATCATCGTGTCGCTCGATCTCGACATCCAGCCCTCGTATCGGCTGCGGCAGGACGTCTACGAAGGAATCACGTGGGATGCCGCGCTCGCCGACCTCGACGCCATCACTGGAGCCGGCTACAGCGTGTCGGTGTTCACGCGATGGGACGACGACAGCATCGGCTACGTGTGGGTGAAGACGCGCCTCGATCAGGACCATGACCCGGTGCCCGACGAACTGCTCGACGGTGGGCGCGTCCTCGGCGCCGGCTCGCCGCTGGGCGAGGGCGACAACATCACGGAGCTCGGGGGTGTGCCAGGACCGTGGATGCTGCGGCTCCCGCACTTCCGACTCGACTCGCAGCCGTCCTTCGGCGAGGAGATCCAGACCGAGTACTTCGTCTCGCGCGAGCATGCAGCGGGCGCCCTCAATGCCGTGCGTGGGCTGGCCTCGAGCATCCAGCCGCACCTCCTCGTGAGCGAGCTGCGCACGGCCGCCGCCGACGACCTCTGGCTGAGCGGCGCCTACGGGCAGGAGGTGATGGCCATCCACTTCACCTGGTACCGCCACGACGAGGTGTACGGCCTGCTCCCGTCGATCGAGGCGGCGCTCGCCCCGTTCGGGGTGCGGCCGCACTGGGGCAAGGCGCATCGGTTCGACGCGGCATCCCTCGCCAGGGTGCACCCGAAGCTCGCCGACGCCCGGGCGGTGTTCGAGCGCCTCGACCCGCAGGGCCGCTTCTGGAACGCGCACCTCGAGCGGGTCGGCCTCCGCGACCCCCGCTGATTCTGCTCGGCCCGTTTCGTCTCGTCGCTGCGCTCCTCGCTCAACGACCAGAATTCTCGGTCGTTGAGCGAGCGAAGCGAGACGAAACGTCTCGGGCAAGCGTTCCCCCGGGGTCAGCGCCGGGACGACTGCGGCGCGAGCGCGGCGTCCCGCGCGTCGGGGATCGGGATGGGCGTCGTACCGGCGATCTCGTCGCTGAACTCCTCCGGCACCGGCTGCACCACGCGGATGGGGAGCGTCTCGTCGATCGTGAGGCGGAAGCGCCGCGACTCGTGGCGACGGACCCGGCCGGAGGCCAGCATCCAGGTCGCCCCGATGGCGAAGGCGACGAAGGCGCCGACCGCACCCAGCATGATGGCGACGCGCGGACCATACTCCGCGGCCACCCACCCGACGATGGGAGCGCCGATCGGCGTGCCGCCCATCAGGATCGCCATGTAGAGCGCGAGCACGCGGCCGCGGAGCGCCGGATCCGTCGTGGTCTGCACGTAGCCGTTGGCGGTGGTCAGCGTCGTCACGACGGCGAACCCGGTGACCATCAGCGTGAGCGCGTACAGCCAGTAGCTCGGCATGAACGCCGAGACCGTGGCGGCGACGGCGAAGAGCGCCGTGCCGCCGATGACGAGCCGGATGCGCGCGCGATCCCGCCGCGCGGCCAGCAGCGCGCCGGCGAGCGACCCGACCGCGAGGATCGAGCTGAGCAGACCGTAGCCGTCGGCCTCCTGGCCGAACTCGATCGCCATCGTCGAGGCGAGGATCGGGAAGTTCATGCCGAACGCGCCGAGCAGGAACACCATCGCGAAGATGACGAGGATGTCCGGCCGCTTCTTCACATAGCGGAAGCCGTCGGCGAGGCGTCCGGAGCCGTTGGCGCGGGCGCGGGGGATGAGCTCGTGCGTGCGGATGAGCATGAGCGCGACGATCATGCCGAGGAAGGTGACGCCGTTGACGAGGAACACCCAGCCGGTGCCGACGGCGACGATCACGATGCCGGCGACGGCAGGCCCGATCATGCGCGCGCCGTTGAAGGAGGCGGCATTCAGTGCGACCGCGTTGGAGGCGTTCTCGCGGGTCACGAGGTCGGACACGAACGCCTGTCGCGCGGGGTTGTCGAACGCCGAGACCACGCCGAGGGCGAGCGCGAAGGCGTACATGAGGGGGAGGGACATCACCCCTTGGAGGATCAGGATGCCGATCACGACGCCGATCACCAGCAGCAGCGACTGCGTGACCATGAGCAGGCGCCGCCGGTCGAACCGGTCGGCGACCCAGCCCGTCGCCCCCACGAGCAGCAGCGGCGGAGCGAACTGCAGCGCCATCGTGATGCCCATCGCGGCGGCGTCGTTGTCGGTGAGTTCGGTCAGCACCACCCAGCTGAGCGCGGTGGCCTGCATCCAGGCGCCGATGTTCGACACGAGCGCGCCGATGAACCAGACGCGGTAGTTGAAGACCGAGAAGGAGCGGAACATCGCGCTCATCGGGCGGCCACCGCCAGCATGATCCCGGCGGCTTCGGCGAGCAGGTGACGCTGCTGCGGGGTGAGCGCGGCGAGCGCCTCCTCGAGCCACGCGTCGCGGCGCCGCACGGTCTCTTCGACGACCTCGCGTCCGGCATCCGTCAGCGAGAGGTTGACCTTGCGTCGGTCGTCGATGTCCGGCGTGCGGGCGAGGTACCCGGACTCCTCGAGGCAGTTGACGGTGCGATTCATCGACGGCGACGACACCCGCTCACGGTCGGCGAGCTCCCCGAGGGTGTGCGGCCCGTGCATCTTGAGGGCTGCGAGCACCGCGAACTGACCGTCGCTCATGGCGTCGATCGCACGCTCGGCGCGCAGGCGGCGGGCGAGGCGGAAGGTCGCCATGCGGAGTTCGGATGCCTCGGCAGGCAGATCCTCGACGGTCGGGGCGGCGGGGGTATCCGTGGCGGGGCTCATAACGATCGTTAGCCTAGCTCATTAGCCATGCTAAGTAAATCTCCGTCGTGCTGCTGCGCGTCGAATCCCCGCACGGGGGGCGGGCTGCGGCATCCGATCTAGACTCATCCGCATGCCAGAGTTCACCGATGCACATGGCATCGACATCGTCTATGACGTCCATGCGGCCAAGACCACGCCCCGGGCTGTGGTGCAGCTGCTGCACGGTCTCGGAGAGCACGCCGGGCGGTACATCGCGCTCGTGGAGTCCCTCACGAGCGAGGGATACATCGTGTACGCGGACGACCACCGCGGGCACGGACGCACCGGCATGAAGCAGCACGGCGACAAGGACAAGCTCGGCCGCCTCGGACCCGGCGGACACCGCGCCGCCGAGGATGCGCTCTGGCAGTTCACCCAGTTCATCCGCGCCGAGAACCCGGGGCTCCCGCTCGTGCTGCTCGGACACTCGTGGGGGTCGTTCCTCTCGCAGATCCTCTTCAACGATCACCCGGACGGGTACGACGCGCTCATCCTCTCGGGGTCGGCGCTGCGGTGGCCCGGGTCGCTGAATGCGGGCGACCTCAACGCACCGTGGAAGCACAAGGACGCCAAGGGCGTCGAGTGGCTGTCGTCCGACCTCACGGTCGGCGATGCGTTCCTCGAAGATCAGCTCACCACGAGCCAGCCCATGCTGAAGCTCTTCGGGCCGATGGCGGCGTTTCGCATCTACGGCAAGCCGCGCAGGAACCTGGGGCACGACATTCCGGCCCTCCTGCTGGTGGGACGCGACGACACCGTCGGCGGCCCGCGCAGCGTGCACAAGCTCGCCGAGGCCTACCGCACCCGGTCGGGACTGACGGATGTGACGACGCTCGTCTATCCGGGCGCGCGCCACGAGATCTTCAATGAGGTCGTGCAGGCCGACGTCCGCGCCGACGTCGTGGCGTGGCTCGACAAGCGGTTCCCCGCGCGCGACTGAGCCCCAGCGCGCGGCGCTGGACGTCGAGCATTGACGTGGAGCCCAGGGAACGGGCATGCTGACACTTAGCGCTAGCGGTGGGAGCGCTCCCACGGGTGGTGCGGCGTCGACAGAGCAGTCGGCGCGGTCGATGAAGACCTAGCAGAGGAGCCGTTTCATGTCCCCCCAAC
>NZ_JBFUFC010000234.1:0-5259 GCF_056403635.1 Microbacterium sp. P2_F9
CTCTTGCACGTCTCGATCAGCGTTCGTCAGGACTCGCGTCCACGGTGCGAACGGCGCCGGTCGTGACGAGTTCGGCCTCGCGACCCTCATCCGCGGCGACTCCGTCGCGCAGCTGCGCTTCGAGCAGCTCCGCCTCCTCGCCGCCGATGGCCTCGCCGCGGGCGATGAGCCCGGCGACGTCGGACAGCGGGATCTGCTTGAGGAAGAGCGCGAGCACGAACGCGATGCCGATGAACGGCAGCAGGTACCAGAACACCGGGGCCAAGGCATCCGCGTACGCGTTCACCACGCCGTCGCGGATCGAATCCGGCAGCTGGCTGAGCGTCTGAGGGGCGAGGGACGAGGTCGCGTTCGCGGCATCCGCTGCCGAAGCGCCCGCGTCGGCGAAGACGCCCTGCAGGTTCTCGGTGAGGCGAGTGGTGAAGATCGTGCCGAACACCGCGGTGCCCAGTGCCGCACCGACCTCGCGGAAGTAGTTGTTCGTGCTGGTCGCGGTGCCGATCTCGGACGCCGGGACGGCGTTCTGCACGACGAGCACCACGACCTGCATGATCAGGCCGAGACCCGCGCCGAAGACGAAGAGGAAGACGCAGATCAGCCAGATCGGGGTCGACGCGCTGAGCGTCGTCATCGCGACCATCGCGAGCCCGGTGATGATCGTGCCGAGGATCGGGAAGATCTTGTAGCGCCCGGTCTTCGTGATCAGGATGCCCGAGGCGATCGAGGTGCCCATCAGGCCCACCATCATCGGAATCATGAGCAGGCCGGATGTCGCGGCCGAGGTGCCGGAGGACATCTGCAGGAACGTCGGCACGAACCCGATGGCCGCGAACATGCCGAGCCCGAGGGTCAGGCCGATCGCCGTCGCATTCACGAAGACGGGGTTGCGGAACAGGCTGAGCGGGATGATCGGGTCCTTCGCCTTGGCCTCGGCGAAGATGAAGGCGGCCGCAGCGACGAGCAGCCCGACGCCCCATGCCCACGTGGCGGGGGAGTCCCACCCGAAGTCCTTGTCGCCGCCGAAGTCGGTGAAGAAGATCAGGCACGTCGTGGCTGCGGACAGGAAGACGATGCCGAGGATGTCGATCGGCTGTGTGGCCTTCTTGTTCGGCAGGGTGAGGGCGAACAGCGCGATCACGAACGCGGCGATGCCGACCGGGATGTTGATGTAGAACGCCCACTGCCAGGTGAGGTGGTCGACGAAGAAGCCGCCCAGGAGCGGGCCGGCGACCGCCGAGAGGCCGAAGATCGCGCCGAGCGGGCCGAGGTACTTGCCGCGCTCGTTGGCGGGAACGATGTCGGCGATGATCGCCTGGGAGAGGATCATCAAGCCACCGGCGCCGAGGCCCTGGATGGCGCGGAAGACCACGAACATCCAGAAGTCTCCGGCGAAGGCGCACGCCGCCGAGGCGACCGTGAACAGGGCGATTGCGATGAGGAACAGCCGGCGCCGGCCGAGCACGTCGCCGAGTTTGCCGTAGACGGGCATCACGAGGGTCGTGGCCAGAAGGTACGCGGTGGTGATCCACACCTGGTGGTCGACGCCGCCGAGCTCGCCGACGATGGTCGGCATCGCGGTCGAGACGATGGTCTGGTCGAGGCTGGACAGCAGCATTCCCGCGATGAGGGCGCTGAAGATGATCCAGATGCGCCGCTTCGTCAGCAGAAGCGGCGCCGGGGCGGCGATGGTCATGAGGGGTTCCGTTCGGGTGGGAGGGAGAGCGAGAAGACGCGGCGGACCGCGTCGAGTCGGCGGAGGACCAGAATCCGGAAATCCTGGTGGTCGTTGGCGAAGTATTCGAAGACGGCGGGCCGCATGACGGCGCTGAAGACGATCACGACGGTCTCGGCATCCAGTTCGGCGCTCGCATCCGGGCGGCGCTTGACCAGGGCGATGTCGTCGCGCTCGCCCTCGGCGGCGAGGCCGATGAAGTGGGCGAAGAGGCGAGGCTCGCGGTCGAAGACCCGGCCGAGCTCGTCGGCTTCGGACTTGGTGAGATCCAGCTGCTCGAACCGCGCGATGAGCAGCTCGGCGAAGTCGTCGAGCAGCGTGCCGGTGCCCGAGACGAACGCCTCGGCGAGATCGGCGTTGTCGGAGTGCACCGCGAAGCCCAGCACCGCGTTCTCTTTCGAGGCGTAGTAGTTGAAGAACGTGCGGCGGGAGACGCCGACCTCGGAGCACAGCTCCTCGATCGTGAATCCGGCGAAGCCGCGCTCCGCCGTCAGCCGGCGCGCCTCGGTCCGCAGCCCGACGGAGGTCGCCGCGGTGCGGCGCTCACGCAGGGAAGGTGCACTTTCATTCATGAAGTGCATTCTTGCACTCTACTGCGCAAGGTGCAAATTGCGCGGGAATCTAGGTAGGGGTGACGGATGCCGCGGGCCGCGGTGTGGAGGACGCTTGCACGTGTTCGCCACACGATGAGGAGATCCCATGTCATTGACCGCTCTCGAATCCGCTGAAATCGAACGGGCCAACCAGTCGGGGCTGCGGCCCGTCGTCTTCGTGCACGGCCTCTGGCTGCTCTCCAGCAGCTGGGATCGCTGGCGTGCCCGCTTCGAGGAGGCCGGCTACACCACGATCGCGCCGGGCTGGCCCGATGACCCCGAGTCCATCGAGGATGCCAGGGCCAACCCTGACGCGTTCGCCTCGAAGATGGTCCAGGAGGTCACCGACCACTACCTCGAGGCGATCGGCGAGCTGACCCTGAAGCCGGCCGTCGTCGGCCACTCGTTCGGCGGACTGATCGCTCAGAAGATCGCCGGGGCCGGGGCATCCGTCGCCACCGTCGCCGTCGACCCTGCACCGTTCCAGGGCGTGCTCGCGGTGCCGGCCTCGTCGTTCAAGTCATCGGCGCCCGTGGTCTCGCACCCCGGCAACAGCCTCAAGCACGGCGTCACCCTGTCGTTCGAGGACTTCACCTACGGCTGGGCGAACGCCCTCGAGGCGGACGAAGCCCGCGCGCTGTACGACGAGTTCCATGTCGCGGCGGCGGGCAACCCGATCTTCCAGGTGGTCACCGCCAACCTCAATCCCTTCAGTGAGACGAAGGTCGACTCGAAGAACCCCGATCGGGGCCCGCTGCTGATCATCGGCGGGGAGCTCGACCACACCGTTCCGGTCAAGCCCACCGAGCAGGCCTTCAAGATCCAGTCGAAGAACCCGGGGATCACCGAGCTGACCATCATTCCGAACCGCGGGCACTCGCTGACGATCGACCACGGTTGGGCCGAAGTGGCCCAGACCGCGCTCGACTTCCTCACCCGGGTGGGCGCGGCGTCGCTTACGGCCTGAGTGCGCCGGGAAGCTGCTCCCGCGTGCTGATCCCGAGTTTGCGGAACGCGGTGTAGAGGTGCGCGCCGATCGTCCGCGGCGACAGGAAGAGCCGCTCGGCGACCTGGCGATTGCTCAGCCCGCTCGCGGCCAGCTCCGCCACCCGGAGCTCCTGCGGGGTGAGGACGTGGCTTCCGGACGGCTCGGCGTCCGGAAGCCGCTCGCCGGAGGCGCGCAGCTCGTCGCGGGTGCGATCMGCCCATTTCCGCGCCGGGAACTGTTCGAACAGGGTGAGTGCCTGGTGCAGGTGGCGGCGGCTGTCGATGGGTCGCCGCATCCGTCGCAGGCGCGCGCCGATCAGCAGGTGCGCCCGAGCGTGCAGGAAGGGGACCGGCAGCGGGTCGCGCTCGATCGCAGCGGATGCCTCGTCCAGCAGTGCGTCGTCGGTCAGCGCGAGGCGGGCATACCGCAGGGACGCGTCGAGCACGGGCGCGTGCCAGCCCGCGTGGATCGCTGCGACCGCCGCGATCTGGGCCTCGGCCGGTCGGCGATGGCCGGCCAGCACCGCGGCTTCGACCAGGTCGGGCAGCGAGACGATCCGGAACATCAGGTTGTACACCGGGTCGGCCGGGTCGGCGAGGCGCCCGAGCAGGCGTTCGGCGTCGCGCGGCCGGCCGTCCACCAGTGCTGCGCAGCCCTCGGCGAAGACGAGCGTCGCCCGTGGGGACTGGGCTTCCAGGGCGAGCGCGCCGAGCGGCGACGATCCCGCGATCGCGGCGCGGTCGGGAGGAGTGCCCTCGAGCGAGTCGTACCAGGCGAGCGCCGTGCGTGCGGCCGTCGCGAGCCCTGGATCCTCGACATCGACGGCGATCGTGATGCACTCGTCGATGGCCGCTCGCCCCTGAGCGAACCGTCCCTGCAGAAAGCAGATCCAGGCCTGTGCCATGAGCGCATGCGGCAGCAGCGCCCGGTTGTCGCGAGCCCGGAATCCGTCGACCGCTCGCTGCAGATAGTCCGCGGCGGGTCCGATCTCGCCGCAGAGGTTGAGCGCGTAGCCCACGTGCCAGGCGCCGAGGGCGTCATCGGGGGCGATGGAGACGTGGTCGCGGATCCGCGCGATCACCTCGTCGCCGCCCTCGGCCGGCCGGGTGACCGCCGTCAGCAGGAGCGCGCGCGGCTCGTCGGGATTCAGGCGGAACGCGCTCGCCGCCTCCGCGATGAGGTGGCCGGGATCCGGGTCGGTGGACAGGCCCCACGCGATCGAAGCAAGATGCAGCAGCGCGTCGAGGGCGGCATCGGCATCGCCCGCTCGACGCATGCCGTCGATGGCGGCGGTCGCCGGGCGCAGATCGCCGTGCGAGAGCGCCGACTCCTCGAGGGGCAGGAGTTCGCGCATCCACGCGGCACGCGCCTGCGCACGCGGATCGTCGGTCTCGGCATCCGCCGCCTCGATGAGCCCGAACGCGATCCGGTGTAACCCCATGCGATCGGCCGCGCCGGCGGCGCGGAGCAGGCGGTCGGTGCGCTGCGGCGACGGCCTGGTCAGCTCCGCCGCTCGCCGGAGCGCGCGCAGTGCCAGGGCGGAGTCGCCCGCTGCGAGACCCGCCTCGCCGAGCTGCTCGAGTTCGTCCGCGAGTTCGGGGTCGGTGCCGGACGCCAGGTCGGCCCGCCACCAGACGGTGCGCGCGGGATCCGGGATGGTGTCGACCAGTGCGCGCAGCAGTGCCGTGCGCTCCACCGGATCGGCGGCACTCGCGACGGCGGAGCGGACGAGCGGATGCCGGAACCCGAGGCCGCCCTGCACCGGATCGACCAGCCCTGCTGCTGCTGCGGCCCCGAGCCAGTCGCCGGAGGGTTGACCGCCGAGCACCTGTGTCACTGCGAGGGTCGCGTCCTCGATCGACTCGCAGCCGAGTGCCGCGGCGAGCACGCCCAGGCGGGCTGCCGGTGCGAGCTCGGCGTACCGCCCGGCGAACGCGAGTTCGAGT
>NZ_JBFUFC010000235.1:0-5242 GCF_056403635.1 Microbacterium sp. P2_F9
GTCTGATCCGTCGCGGGTGCACAGCGCGTCCCGCGCGTCGGCGCGCTCGGGCACCGCGGCGATGGCGAGGCCTGGGGCCGGGTCGGTCGGAAGGTCTTTGAAGGAGTGGACCACGGCATCCACCTCCCCCGCCAGCAGGGCGTCGCGCAGCGCGGTGGCGAAGACGCCGGTGCCGCCGAGCGAAGCCAGCGACGCACTCGAGGTGTCGCCCTCCGACACGATCAGCACGAGCTCCGCGCCGAGGAGCTCGGCCACCGCGCCCGCCTGTGCGCGGGCCAGGGTGCTCGCCCGCGTGCCGATGCGCAGCGTCAAAGCAGGTCCGCGAGCTCGGCGGCCTCGATCAGGCGACCGGTGAAGAACGGCACCTCTTCGCGCACATGGCGGCGCGCTTCGGTGGCGCGCAGGTGCCGCATCAGGTCGACGAGGTCGATCGGGTCGTCCGCCTCGAGGGCGAGCAGCCATTCGTAGTCGCCGAGCGCGAAGCTCGCGACCGTGTTGCTCTGCACCTGCGGGTATTCGCGGCCCTTGCGGCCGTGGTCGGCGAGCATCGCGCCGCGCTCGGCCGCCGGAAGGACGTACCACTCGTAGCTGCGGACGAACGGGTACACCGTGACCCAGCCCTTCGGCGGCAGGCCGCGGGCGTACGCCGGCGCGTGGTCGCGGCTGAACTCCGCGTCCCGGTGCACGCCCATCGCGTTCCAGGTGGGCAGCAGAGGGCTGATCTCACGGGTGCGACGCAGGGTGCGCAGCGCCGCCTGCAGTTCGTCGGCCGATCCGCCGACGAGCCAGATGAGCAGATCCGCGTCGGCACGCAGGCCGGAGACGTCGTAGAGTCCCCGCACGGTGTCGCCGAGGGCCTCGACGGCCTCCGCTGCGGTGGGTGCCTTCGGGCTCACCGGCTTCGCGTGCGGGTCGCGCCGCAGCACCGCCCAGAGGGCATAGTGGCGTGCGCCTCCTTCGACGGGAGGGTCGGATGCCTGGTCCTGGGTGTGTTCGGTCACCTCACTATCCTCATCCCTCACGGCGAAGGCCGCCAATCGCGGGCGAACCCGCCAGGTCGCGCGCCAGGCGCTCGGCCTGCGCGACGACCGCGGCGAGCCCCGTCCCCGCGGCGGTCTCCCCGATGCTCGGCAGCGTGGTCTGAGGCGCCGCGCCGGCCCGCTCCCAGGTGGCGAACGTCGCGTCCTCGACGCGATCGATGACCGCGCCCATCAGGATGCCGGCATCCGCCGTGGCCGTCTCCACCGGGTGGATCGGAGCCCCGTCGTACGAGAGGCGCAGCGCGTGACGGCCGGGCAGCGCCTCGGCCACCCAGGTCCACTTCGCGGACAGATGCGTGAGCGCGCGGGCTCGGACACCTGGTGTGGCCGGTGCCACGAGCACCCCGGTGCCTCGCGGTGCCTCGTCGAGCGCCGGTGCGTCCACGACGAGGGTGACGAGGGTCACGGTGCGGCCCCMGCGCTGACGGAACGGCGGGCACGCCCACACGACGACGCCGTCGCGCCGCCGGCCGTCGACGACGACTCCGCCGGTGTCGGCGGCCCGAACCTGTGCGCCACGCTCGATCACCACGCCCAGGCGCTCGCAGTCGGCCGCGAGCGCGTCGACGAGGCGGAACATCCCACCGCGGATGCCGCCGACCTGGGAGCCGGCCGGCGCGGCGGCGCGCACCGCGAGCACGGCGGCCGCGAGCGATCCCTTCGCCAGCAGCTCGGCGCGCAGGCGCGGCGCGGCACGCTCCAGGGCCAGCCCGTCGGGTTCGACGGAGTGGACGCCGCGCACGACGGGAGCGACGAGCCCATCGACGACGGCGCGTCCCATCCGGCGCCGCACGAGCTCGCCCAGGGACGAGGCATCCGCTCCCACCCATCCGGGGAGCAGCGCATCCCACGAGGCTCGGCGGGCACCGGCCGCGCCGATCGCGCGGACGACGTCGGCGGCGCCCGGATCGCCCGGGATGCCGAGCAGACCCGTCGCCGGGAGCGGCACCGCCGTGCCGTCGGCGCGGTGCAGCCACGCCGGGTCGGACCGGGGCTGCACGATGTCGGCGCCGAGGCCGAGCTCGGTGAGGAGGCGAGCCACGGTGCCGTCGCGGGTCGCGAACGACTCCGCCGCGGCATCCAGGTCCACTCCCCCGACGCGCTGCCGCGCGACCTGACCGCCCAGCGTGCTGGACTGCTCGAGCACCGTCACCCGGCGACCTTCGAGGGCGAGCCGGCGCGCGGCGACGAGGCCCGCGACGCCGCCGCCGACAACGAGGACCCCTGGGTCAGAGACCATGGACGAACTCGACGATGCGGGTGAGGACCACAGGATCGGTGTCCGGCGGCACGCCATGACCCAGGTTCACGATGTGCGCCGGGGCGGCCTTCCCGCTCTCGACGACCTCGCGGATGTGCGCCTCGAGCACCGGCCACGGCGCCGTCAGGAGCGCGGGATCGATGTTGCCCTGCAGCGGGTGGGCGCCGCCGAGCCGCTCGTTGGCCTGTTCGAGCGGCATCCGCCAGTCCACCCCGACGACCTCCGCGCCGATCCCCGGCAGCAGGTCGAGCATCTCGCCCATGCCGAGACCGAAGTGGATGCGGGGAGCCTCCAGCCCGCGCAGGGCGGAGAACGCGCGGCGGGAGTGGGGGGCGACCCGGCGCTGGTAGTCGGCGCGGGACAGCGAGCCGGCCCAGGAGTCGAAGAGCTGCACGACGCTCGCGCCGGCCTCGACCTGGGCGCGCAGGAACGCGCCGGTGACGTCGGCGCACCAGTTGAGCAGGGCCGCCCACGTGTGCGGGTCGCTGCGCATCAGGGCGCGCGAGCGCAGCTGCTCCCGCGAGGGACCGCCCTCGATGAGGTAGCTCGCGAGCGTGTACGGCGCACCGCCGAAGCCGACGAGCGGGGTCGTTCCCAGTTCGGCGACGACGAGCGCCACCGCCTCGCGGATCGGCGCGAGCGCCTCCGGCTCCATCGGCCGCAGCTTCAGGACGTCCGCGGCCGTGCGCACCGGCTCATCGAGCACCGGGCCGCGCCCTGGCACGATCCGCACCGGCACCCCGGCGAGCAGCACCGGAATGACGATGTCGCTGAAGAACACCGCGGCGTCCACGCCGTGCCGGCGCACCGGCTGGAGCGTGATCTCGGCCGCAAGGGCGGGGTCGAGGCAGGCGTCGAGCATCTCGGTGCCCACCCGGCTCGCCCGATATTCGGGCAGGGATCGACCCGCCTGCCGCATGAACCAGATCGGCAGGACATCGGGCCGATCGCCCCGCGCGGCGCGGACAAGCGGCGCCGAGGCGGTGCGGCCATCGAGCAGGGGATGGGCCTTGGGCAGGGCGCTGACGGAGAGTGACACCCCTCCAGGCTAGACTCGCCTCCGTGCTGTTCTGCCTGACGGCCAACCACCGGAACACCGACTTCGACGTCCTCGACCGCATTTCGAGGGCCTCGGAGTCCACCGGCGCCGACATCGTCGCCGCGCATGGATTCGTGCGCGGTGCCGTCGTGGTGTCCACCTGCAACCGCTTCGAGACCTACCTCGAGCTCGACGAACCGCTCACCGGCGGCGTCGCGCTCGCCCGTGAAGCCGTGCTGGAGACGCTCGCGATGACGGTGGGAGCGGATGCCGAGGCCCTGCGCTCCTCCGCGGTCGCACTCTGCGGCGATGAGGTGGTGCGCCACCTGTTCGCGGTCAGCTCGGGCCTGGAGTCGATGGTCGTCGGCGAAGAGGAGATCAGCGGTCAGGTGCAGCGCTCGCTCAGCGGCGCCCGCACGGCCGKCACCACCAGCACGGAGCTCGAGCAGGCTTTCCAGCGCGCCGCCCGGGCCACCCGCGACGTGCGGGCCAAGGCCGATCTCGCCAAGGAGGGTCGTTCGCTCGCCCGCCTCGCCCTGGACCTCGCCGAGTCGCGGTTCACGGACTGGGCCGCGACCCCGGTGCTCCTCGTGGGCACCGGCCGGTACGCCGCCACGACGATCGCCGCGCTGCGCGCTCGCGGTGCCACCGACATCCGGGTGTACTCCGCGACAGGCCGCGCCGACGCCTTCGCCACGAAGTACGGCGTGCGCGCAGAGCACGAGCTGTCCGCAGCGATGGCCGCGGTCGAGCTCGTCGTCACGTGCACCGCGCGCTACGTCCTCACCCCCGCGGACTTCGGCGACGCCCGGCCGCGGCTTGTGATCGACCTGGGTCTGCCTCGCAACGTCGACCCCGCCGTCAGAGGGATCGCCGGCGTGGAGCTCCTCGACCTGGAGCTCATCGGCCGGCACGCCTCGCTCGCCGAACTCGGCGCCGGGGCGCATGAACTGGTCGGCTCAGCGGCAGCGACGTTCCACGCGGAGCGAGCCGCCGCACCCGCGATCGTGGCGCTGCGCGCCCACGTCCAGGCGACGCTCGAGGCCGAACTCGCTCGACTCGGCGCCGACGACGATCGCGCGGCGACCGCCCTGCGCCACTTCGCCGGTGTGCTCTCGCACGGGCCGACGGTGCGTGCGCGCGAGTTCGCGGCCGAAGGCCGCCTCAGCGAATACGAGCGGGCGCTGGAGATCGTGTTCGGCGTCGAGGTGGCCGCGCGGCCGGCGGCCGACGAGGACCGCGCCGCGGGCTGAGGCGCGTTTCGACAAGCTCAACGACCGAGCGACGAACTCAACGACCGGGGTCAAAGTTCCCTGGGGTCGGTGACCGGCAGGCGGCAGGCGAAGTCGCGGCAGTCGTAGGCCGTCGCTCTCCCATCGCGCTCTGTCTTATCGTCGAACAGCGTGAAGCCGGCTGCAGACCACGCCTCGGCCTGCGCCGGGGTGACGATCGCCACGACATCGGCATCCAGCGCGCGGGCCGCGACCGCGAGCGGGGCATCCGGGTCGCCCGTCAGGACGACGACCTGACGTGGCGCGAGCGCGAGCAGCGCGGCGACCCGCAGCAGGGCGCTGTGTGCGAGCGGCTCGGCCAGGGCAGCGGTCGAGTGCGCGGCGACCAGCCCCTCCGCGAGCGCCCGGTGCTCGTCGCCGGCGCCGAGCAGCCACAGTGCGACGGACGCCCCGGCGAGCGCGGCCACCCCGGAAGGCTCGTCGCCGTCGGATGCGGCATCCGGTGCCTGCAGGCCCTGGGCGGCGAGCACGGGGTCTGCTCCCGCGGGCGCCCGCACCACGCCATCGGTCGAGAGGCACGCGGCGACGAGTTCGCGGGCGCGCTGCGCGTAGCCGGGGTCACCGGTGGCCACGGCCAGCGCGACGAGCCCCCCGGCGAGCTGCCCGTGAT
>NZ_JBFUFC010000236.1:0-5165 GCF_056403635.1 Microbacterium sp. P2_F9
GGCCTGGTCATCGCCAGCGGAGTAACCCCCACGTGTCCCGAAGGCGCCGACCTTCTCACACTGCGCACGAGCGATGATGCCGTCCTCCTTCGTCGAAAGCTTCTTCCCGGAACGCGCGTCCTCATCGTCGGCGCCGGATTCCTCGGCACCGAACTGGCGGCGGCGTCCGCGAAGCTCGGCTGCCATGTCACCCTCCTTGATCGATGCGATCGACTGCTCGACCGCCTCGGTTCCGCTGTCTCACGCCACGTCGCCGCGCTTCACGAGGCGAACGGTGTCGACGTTCGGTCGCGGGTGAACATCGCCCACGTCGATGCCAGCGGCGCCGTCTTGGCCGACGGCACTGAACTGCGCGCCGACGTCGTGATCGCCTGTACCGGCTCGCGGCCGGCGACCTCCTGGCTCACCCACAGCGGGCTCACCATTGATGACGGCGTTGTCTGCGCAGCGGACTGCGCCGCCGCTCCGGGGGTGGTCGCCGCCGGGGACGTCGCCCGATGGTTCAACCCGGCGTACGGCGTGTCCATGCGTGTCGAGCACCGCACGAATGCCACCCAGCAGGGCGCGCACGCGGCTCGGACGCTCCTCGCCGAGCTCGCCGGGGGCCACGGAGATCCCTACTCCTCCGTCCCCTACGCATGGTCGCACCAGTACGACACTCGAGTGCAAATACATGGGGCGGTGCTCGAGAGCGACGAGGCCGAGCTCGCGCAGGGCTCGGAGGACGAAGACAGCTTCATCGTCGCGCACCGCGCGAGAGGGCGCCTCGTCGCGGTCGTTGGCGTGAACGCTTCGCCGCGAGACCTTCGCGCCTGGCAGCAGCAGGTGTACGCGGAAGCCGCTCGTCTGAGTTCGCTGGTGGGATGACACGAAACGGAAGTCCCAGCATGTGTGACGACTGCAGCATGGCTGCCGCACGACGAAGCGGTCCCGCCTCCAGTATTGGAGGCGGGACCGCCTTTTTCTTAATCGCGGTCGCGGGCGAGGCTGGGTGCTGATTCCGGCGCCGGCGCCCCAATGGCGGCAACCGCTCCCCCGGTGGCAGCCGCAGTCGCGGTGGCAGCCGCAGCCGCTTCCTGCTGTTTCACGGACTGCACGTCGCCCGGACGAGGACGAAGGACAGTGCCGGCGAGCACCAGCAGAATTGCGATGAGCGCTGCTGAGCCATACAGCCAGCTGTGGAACCCGGTCTCGTGTAGACGATGCCGCCGGTCGAGGAAGGCCCGATGTACGGAGCCATCAGCGCGAACATCACGACCGGAGCGATCGCCCCGAGACCTGTTTGCACGAGCTGGACGGTGCCTGCTACCGACGCCTGATCGCCAGCAGGCGATGCCTGGATGACGACGTTCGGCAGCGATGCGTTGACCAGGCCACCGGCCGCACCGACGGCTCGTGCACTCAGGGTGAGGGTCAGCTGCGTGTCGTTCATCGTCGCGAGGAGGATCGCGGCGACTCCCCACAGCGTCATGCCGATCAGCATGAACATGCGCGGGGAGCGACCGCGCGCGATCAAGACTCCGAGGATGACACCTGCCAGCGCCGCCATCAGGGCCTGGGGGGTCCCTATACCTGCGTACTGAACCGTGGTGAGCCCGAGTCCGTACGTGACGCCGTCCTCGCGAGACGTCAAGGCGAGAAGCGGGATCAGCTGACCGAGGGTGGCCGACATCGCGTACCCGACGCCGCCGAGCAGTGCCGCGAAGAGGATCGCGCGCCGCGTGAACAGCCGGACATGATCCCTATCCAGTCGGAACTGCCTCAGCTGCTTGGCGCAGAGCGCGCCGAGACCGCATGGGTCATCACGATGACGCTCGTCGTGTCGTGCATCTGCACCCCGATTTCCGGCTGACTCGGCGACATGTTTGGCAAGCGCCGGGTGATCCTGATCCTGCTCACGCTGCTGGTCATGGGATCCGTCCTGTGTGCACTCTCGGCCACCGTGGTGCCGCTGATCGTCGGCCGCGGGCTGCAGGGGTGGGCATGGGAGTCATTCCCCTGGGCATCGCGCTGCTCCGCGATACCGTCCCGGCACGACGCCTCGGCTCGGCGATCGCCTTCGTCAGCGCCCCTATGGGCGTCGGAGCCGTGATCGGACTCCCGATCGCCGCACTCATCACCTCGGTCAGCGACTGGCATCTGCTGTTCTGGGTCGCGACCGGCCTGGCGGGCATGGTGCTCACCCTTTGCATCCTGATCCTCCCCCGGAGCCTTCCGGGAACGGCGGGCGCGTGGACGTGCTCGGCGCCGTCGGTCTCGCCATCTGGCTCACGGCGCTTCTTCTCGCGCTGGCCAAGGGCAACGAGTGGGGATGGCTGTCGCCGTGGACGCTGTCGTGCTTCGCCATCTCTGCCGTGACCCTCGCCCTGTGGGCCTGGTACCAGTGGMGAAAGAGCGATCCCCTGGTGGACGTGCGCGTGAGCGTGCGGCGACCGGTCCTGATGACCAACATCCCGTCGACGGCGATGGGCTTCTCGATGTTCGTCCCGAGCATCGCCTTCCCGCAGCTCCTCGGCCTTCCGGCGGCGACAGGGGGATTCGCCCTGCCGCTGCTGATCGGTGGACTGATCCTCATGCCATCGGGGTTGGCCATGCTCGTGATGTCGCCGATCGGCGGACGGCTCATCGACCGATTCGGCCCTAAGCCTCGATCCACCGATGAGCGGGTGTGATGGTCGGGCGTCGTGACAGAGAAATGCCCCTCTGACCAGGAAGAATAGAGCTTGCTTAGAGTTCTGTTCGCCTGGTCGGAGAGGCATCTCGTAGATGCAATTCAAGCACGCCCCTGCCGCGGTGTCTGCGGTGTTCGATGATCCGAATGTCGTGTCCGGTCGCGGGCCTGGTTCCGACGCTGCGACTCGCGCAGCGGGCCGGGCTGGCGGAGCGGGCTCAGGACGGGTTGAGCGTCCCGACAGACAAGGGCTCCAATGCCGGCGCGAAGGTCTCTGCGCTGGTCGCGAGGATGCTCGCCGGGGCGGACTCGATCGACGACATGAACCTGCTCCGTCACGGCGGCATGGGGCGCCTGTTCGACCGGACGTATGCCCCGTCGACGCTGGGATCGTTCCTCCGCGAGTTCCGGTTCGGACACGTCCGCCAACTCGACGCCGTCGCGTCCCGTGTCCTGGTCAGCCTCGCCGGGCAGACGGTACTGCTGCAGGCGCGGGGCGGTGAGCGGGTGATGGTCGATCTGGACGACACCATCATCGAGGTCCACGGGTATCAGAAGCAGGGCGCCGGGTTCGGGTACTCCGGTGTTCGCGGCCTGAACGCACTCCTCGCGACCGCGTCAACGTCATCGTCGGCGCCGGCGATCCTCGCCCAGCGGCTGCGGCAGGGCAAGACCGGGTCGCCGAAGGGCGCCGCCAGAATCGTCGGCGATGCCCTCGCGACCCTGCGCCGCACCAGCGTCGTGGCCGCGGCCAGGCCTTTGCTTCGTGCCGATTCCGCGTTTTACGGGTACGCAACCATCGGCACCGCGCTCAAGGCCGGCGCCGATGTATCCGTCACCGTCCGGATGGACCCCGCGGTGAAAGCAGCCATCGCGACCATCAGCGATGACGCCTGGACAATGATCGAGTACCCGAACGCGATCCGTGACGAAGTCACCGGGGGCTGGATCTCCAAAGCCGAGGTCGCCGAGATCCCCTTCACCGCGTTCCGCTCACGGAAGACGGCAGAGCGCATCCCCGGCAGGGTGGTCGTCCGGCGCATCCCTGACCTGAACCCGCGCAACCTCGACGCGCCCACGCTGTTTGACACCTGGCGGCACCACGCGTTCTTCACCACCATCGACAAGAACGTGATGGACACCGTCGAGGCGGACAAGACCCACCGCAGTCACGCGATCATCGAGCAAGTCCACTCCGACCTCAAGAACGGGCCGCTCGCGCACCTCCCGTCCGGGGTGTTCGCCGCCAACAGCGCCTGGCTCGTCCTCGCCGTGATCGCGTTCAACCTCACCCGCGCCGCCGGGATCCTCGCCGACCACGGCGGGCGATTGGCGAGAGCGACAACCGCGACGATCCGCCGCACCCTCATCACCATCCCGGCCCGCCTGGCACGCTCCGCGCGCCGCATCACGCTGCACCTCCCGAACGCCTGGCCCTGGGAGCACGCGTTCGCGCGACTGTTCACCGCGACGCACGCGCCACCACCGGCCGCGACCACCTGACCACCGCCGCACCGCGGCACAACCAAGACCTCAGTGGACGACCGGGATGCGACGCCCGGAGCTCACGCCTGCACCGCCGACGTCAACCCAACCCGATGAAGACCCCGCCGCCTATCCCAGGCGCGTCGGTGGATCGAGGCTAAGCCCCTCGTTATCACCAGCGTCATCCTCACAGTCGCCTATCTCATAGCTTTGCTTGTCCCTGTCTCTGCCTGGGGGGTCGCCGTCGTGATGACAGTCGTGGGCATCGGCATTGGGCTCGGGTAGGCCGCCATGCCTGCGCTGATCGTGCGGGCGGTGCCGGATACCGAGACCGCGGCGGCGAACGGGCTCAATACGCTCGTGCGCGCCCTCGGCACGTCGGTCGCTTCGGCGGTCGTGGCCGGCATCCTCGCGCATTCGGCCACGACGTCGGCCACCGGTGACCCGATGCCTGAGGCATTCCGCCTCACGTTGCTTCTCGGGGCCGTGGGTGCGACGGTGAGCGTCGCCCTCGCCATCGCGGTTCCACGCACAGCGAAGTAGCCCGCAGATACATGATTCCACGCTGATATGTCATCGGAACCGGTGCTGGCATGTACGCATTCGCGAGCATCGAACGCAGAGACGGCTGGGCGGTAGAGGTTGCGTTGCGGTCGCGCCCGGCGCAGCACGCTGATCCTCCGGGCCTGGGTCAACGCGCGGTCGGCCGCGGGGGTGGCTGCCACGGCGAGCACCGCCAGAGCGTCCCGGCCGGCGAGGTCCTCCCCGAGCGCGGCGAGCGGGCGGGATAGAACTCCCGCAGCATGAGTACGCACAGACAATCACCGGACCCMCGGCGCCCGATCGAAGACAAGACCTGCTCTCTGATCTATGGCTGACTCCCCCCGAAAGCAACCATCCGGCCCGCGTTGGGGAGGATCTCAGTTGTTCTGGGGGAATCCGAGGTTGATGCCGCCATGCGTGGCGGGGTCGAGCCAGCGGCTGGTGACGGCCTTCTCGCGGGTGAAGA
>NZ_JBFUFC010000237.1:0-5063 GCF_056403635.1 Microbacterium sp. P2_F9
CCCATCGCGAGCGCGCCGACGGACAGGAGCAGGGCGGAGGGCACCTTGAGTCCGGTGGCGTCGTCGATCGGTGCGACGACGCACCCGATCGCCGCGAGCAGGGCGCCGACGATGACGAGCCAGGTGCGCGGATCGTTCGGCACCGCGATGATGCTCGGTGCGATCGCCGTCGCGAGGCCGAGAAGCCAAACGATCCGCTCCCCACCGGGCCACGCCTCACCGGCGCGGGCGCGCCGCCACATGGCGAGGGTCGCGCCACCGAGCAGCGCCGCGGCGACCGGCAGGCTGACCAGTTCCACTGTGTCTGCGACGCCCGACGTCAGTGACCCGGCCGCCGCGACGACCGCGCCGGCGAGCGCGGTCCACCGCGTGGCCGCACCGAGCGGCACACGGTGCCACGCCGCGGCTGCGATGTGCAGGGCGCCCGTGATGGCGAGCGCGATGGCGACGACGAGCGGMTCGTCGAGCGAGGGGATGATCGCCAACGCGGCGAGCCCCAGCGCGATGGCCGGCACGCCGATGGCGAACCCGCCTTCGGCGGAGATCGAAGGAGTGACAGGTTCCGTCGCTGCCGTCCCGCTCGGCGCGGCCAGCACGGCCGCCACACCGGGCGGGTTCGCGGCCGGTGCGGCGATGCGCACKGGGGCGTCGCGCAGAAAGCCGAAGGCGGAGACGTAGGCGACCCCGACGAGAAGGAGCAGCCACGCCGTGCCCGCCGGTTCGGTGACTGCTCGCCCCACCGCGACCAGCGCGATCGAGACCAGCGCGACGATCGCCCCCATGAGCGCAGGGAACCGCACCCGGCGGGCGGGAGTCCAGGCGAGGGCGAGGGTGATGGCGGCGGCCACGACCGCGACGACGGTGCCGCGCACGGGCGACGGGACGGGGACGTCCGTCCAGGGGCGGAACACCGAGTCCTCGAGGGACACGAGGGCGGGAACCACGAGCCCGAGAACAAACGACAGGATGACCGCGATCGTCGCCTCGACCTGTCGCCGCAGCCACACCAGGGCGACCGCGAACAGGAGCAGTCCGACGGCCGGAGGCAGGACGTACGCTTCGATCTCGAACGTCGACGACGAGCCGTCGAGCCACAGCCAGAGCGCCAGGGTCGCCGCCGCGAACGCCGGCCAGGCGAACAGCCGACGAGGAGCCGCGGCCAGTGCGACACCGGTCGCGCGCGTCTCCGGAACGCGGCCGGATGCCTCGGTGACGGGACCTGCCCAGCCGCGCGTGATGGATGCCGCGGCGAATCCGAGCGCGGCCACCGCCAGGATGGCCCAGCGGAACTCGTCCAGCACCAGCACGAGCGCGAAGGTCGCAGTGACGAGAGCGCCGAGGTCGGACGCACGCCGGACGAGCACTTCGTAAGCGGGCGGCACAGCGGGCGCGGAGGACACCACGGCCGCGGCATCCGTCGCAGTGTTCTCGACCACCGGGGTCTGCACCGCCGCGTCGTCGGCCGCCGGTTCGGTCGCATCGATCGCCGGAGCGGCACGATACGCGCGGGCCGGAGTGAGAGCGCCCAGCCAGACCACGACGGCCGCGGCACCTGCCGCGGCGAGTCCGCTCCAGCGCGGGTCGGACACGCTGAAGCTCTCCAGGACCGCGATCGCGGCGGATGCCGTGACGGGGGCGAGCAGCGCGGCAGCGCCGAGCCCGGTGGCCTCGAGTCCTGGTCCGGCGTCGACGCGGGTCCGCCGCAGCGCGACAGCGGCGAGCAGGATCAGCAGCAGGATCGACCGGGCGATCCCGGCGTAGGGCTCGCCGATCACCGTCGAGACGGACGGTGCGAGGGTCKACGGGGTGAGGAGGGCGAAGAGCCCGATGAACTCGAGCAGGTAGGACGACACCGCGAGGGCGCGCCCGCTTGCCGTGTCGAGGCGGATCAAGGCCGCGCCGGCGAGCGTCGCGAGCGCGACCCACTGCAGCAGAACGAGCCCCGCGCGCGCATCGATCGCGACGCCGAACACCGGCGCGAGCGCCGTGGGCGCGATCAGCGCGGAGACGGCGGCGACCCCGACCGGAGCCAGGGCGAGCAGCACGGCCCCGACCGCCTGCGGTCGCACGAAGAGGCGAGCGATGATCGGCACGGCGATGGCCACGGCCACGCCGATCGCCCACAGCCACGGCATCGCGAACCCGCCGAGGTAGGCGGTGAGAGCCCCGATGGCGGCGGTGGCACCCCAGCCGCCGGGGCGTGCCCCGCGTGCGAGGGCGACGATCGCGACCGCGGCGACCACCACTCCCGTGCCCACGATCAGGATCGGGATGCCGGTGCCGACGACGCCGACGATCGCGATGACCGCGGCCCCGACCGGCACGGCATCGCGCAGACCCGACCGACGCAGAGTGGGTGCGAAGAACAGCAGCACCGCGGTGACGACCGCGGCGATGGCCGCGTAGAGGTCCGCCAGCGGGTCGAACGCGATGGCGGGCGCCGTGAAGACCTCGGTGTGCCATAGCGTCCATCCGCCGCCGATGGTGTGCTGCGCACGGAGGGAGGCGATCAGCACGATCGCAGCCACGCTGATTCCGGCGACGACCGCGGCGGCGATGCGGGCGGCGAGGATCCGCTGCCCACGCGGGTGCCAGCGGTCGAGCGCCACGGCGACGGCGACGGCGACGACCGTGCCGATCAGCAGGTTGTGCGACGGGGTCATGCTCCACAGCGCGAGCTGCCACCCGAGCGAAGCGCCGATCGCGCCGGCGATCGCCTGAGCGACGCCGGCGAGTACGCGAGCGGCTGGCAGGGATTCGACCCCCTCGCGGGTGCGCAGCGTCACCGCATAGGCGACCCCGAGCACGATCACGACGCCCGCGATCGTGTACTGCAGCGCCAGCGACTCGAGGCCGGTGAAGAGCATGACGGCGCTGGCCAGGAGCGCTGCCATGCCGATCACGGCCAGAGCCGTGCGCTCCAGGACGGAGTCCGAACCGGATCGGGCGGCGGACAGCGGCGCCGGGAGTGCGTGTGCGAGCCCGGCGACCGCGGTGCCGAGGAACCCGACCGCGATGGCGCCGGTCGGCTCGAGCGGGACGAGCCCGGCCGCCAGCAGGCCGACGCCGGTCGGCAGGGCGAGCGTTGCCGCGAGGTCTGGACCCCGGAGCTTCGAGATCACAGCCCACAGGCGGCAGATGACGCCGATGGTGAGCGCTGCGGCGCCGGCGTAGACGGCCGGCTCCATCGCGCCGGCGCCGAAGAGGTCGTTCGCGCGCACCGCCCAGCCGTCGAGCCCGAGCAGGATGATGCCGATCGCGGCGATCGCCTCGGCCGTCGCCCGCAGCGAGAAGCGCCGCAGCACCGACGCCCCGATCATCGTGGCGAGCGTCACCCCGCCGATGATCAGCGACTTGACCCCGATGTCCGCGAGGTACCACGCGTACACGAGGAAGAAGATCGCCGCGACGCCGACGAGCGAGACGCCCACGATGAGCAGCAGCACCGGCACCGTGAGGCGACGTCGGCGCTCGGGAGCGACTGACGCGGCAGGAGCGGAGAAGGCGGGTGGCGGCGGCTCGGTCGGCGCCGCCGGCGTGCCCGACACGGCCTCGGGGGAGGACGAAACCGACGTGTCCACCGCGACCGGGACCGAAGCGACGGCCACGGGCTCCGGGATGTCGATCACCGCGGCGGCACCGGCCGAAGCCACAGCCGGTGCGGAGGGCTGCAACTGCGCTTGCGGGGCATCCAACCGCTCACGCCACCACGCGGCCACGGGAACCGCGCCCGCCTCCGCCACCAGAGCGGCCCGCGCCGCCTCTGCGGCCCGCGCGGCCTCGGCGGCGTGCGCCACCCGGATCTTGTCGATCAGCTGCTGTCGCTCGAGCTCAAGCAGGCGCATCTTCCGCCCGAGCTCGAGAACCTCGTTCGCCCGCGGATCCGCGAGCTCGAGGCCGCAGTGCGGGCACGTCGTCCTGACGAGCTGACTGAAGCACGAGGGACACAGCCTCGTGTCGGCGAGCACGTAAGGAAATCCCGGCCAGATCGCCGGCTCATCTGGATCTGCCACGATGCAACTCCCCAAAGTCGCGGTGACTCATGATGCCACCCTGCGATGCCGCCGTCGAGGATATCCACAGGCCGACTTTCGCCGCCCGAGCGCTCGTCGCCGTCGGGGACGAGGCATCCGTCCGTGCTAAACTGACTGTTTGTCTGCGCGCACTCCTGCACGCAGTACGTGTTTCGTTTCACTTCGTGTGTCCAACGACCGGTGTTCCGGGCGTCGGCGACGTGTGTCTCGAGACGCAGACAAGGGATCTTGGGTGGGGCCGTCCGGCCTCACGGTATTAAGGAGACATCACTATGGCAGCAGTGTGCCAGGTGACTGGAGCAATTCCCGGCTTCGGTCACAGCATCTCGCACTCGCACCGCCGGACGAAGCGCCGCTTCGACCCGAACGTGCAGAAGAAGACCTACTACGTCGCCTCGCTCGGTCGTAAGGTCACCCTGAACGTGTCCGCAAAGGGCATCAAGGTGATCGACGTGCGCGGTATCGAGTCGGTTGTGAAGGACCTGATCGCGAAGGGTGTGAAGCTCTGATGGCCAAGAAGGCTCAGGACGTCCGTCCGATCATCAAGCTGCGTTCGACCGCCGGCACGGGGTACACCTACGTGACGCGCAAGAACCGCCGCAACAACCCCGACCGCATCGTGCTCAAGAAGTACGACCCGGTGATCCGCAAGCACGTCGAATTCCGAGAGGAGCGCTGATCCAATGGCTAAGAAGAGCAAGATCGCGCGCAACGAGCAGCGCAAGGTCGTCGTCGAGCGCTACGCCGCGAAGCGCGCCGAGCTGAAGAAGGCGCTCGTGTCGCCGGATTCCACCGACGAGCAGCGTGAAGCGGCCCGCATCGGCCTGCAGAAGCTGCCCAAGAACGCTTCGCCGGTTCGCCTGCGCAGCCGCGACGTCATCGACGGCCGCCCCCGCGGTGTCCTCACGAAGTTCGGCATCTCGCGTGTCCGCTTCCGTGACATGGCACACCGTGGCGAGCTGCCCGGCGTGACCAAGTCGAGCTGGTAAGCAACCGCACAGCATCAGGAAGGCCCGGAGTCCATAGGAC
>NZ_JBFUFC010000238.1:0-5048 GCF_056403635.1 Microbacterium sp. P2_F9
GAGCCGCATCGAGGTCGCCATGGTGCCATCCGGGCAYTGACGTGTCGAGCGCGATGAGGCGCAGTCCGCCGAGATCCCACACGCCGGTGACGGGCTCCTGCGTGGGTGCGAGCCCGAGCAGGTCTCGGCGCAGTGCCGGACGCTCGTCGTGGTTGCCCGCGACCCAGACCACAGGCGCGCCGAGCCGCTCTGCGACCGGCTCGACCGCCGCGCGCAGTGCCGCATAGGCCTCGGGCTCGCCGAGATCGGTGAGGTCGCCGCTGAACACGATGGCGTCGGGGCCGAGGTCGAGTCGCTCCACGGCCTCGAGGGTGCGGGCGAGGTTGGCGGCGGTGTCATAGCGCCCGCCGAGCGGGCGGTTGCCCGCGAGCAGGTGCGTGTCGCTCAGGTGGAGGATGGTGCGCCGCGCGGGCGGATACTGGCCGAATTGCACGGGCTCCATGCGCCGAGTCTATTGCGGCGCCGCGAATGAGCCCGTCACGCAGGCGGGATCATATGGTCGCCCCTCGAAGACGGTCTGCCACTCCAGCTCGCTCAGGCCGCGCCCGGCGATGGCGCAGGCCCGGTCGAGCCAGATATCCGGGTCAGCCGAGACGCCGACGAAGCTGCCATCCGGCAGATCGTAGACGAGCGTGCGGTCATCGCGGGGCATCAGCTGCTCCTCCCCTTGCCTCATCGACTCGCGGAACGAAGTGCTCCAATCACCCAGCACCCAGGTGATCAGCGCGCCGTCGTCGCCGGCCGTCACAAGTTCCCCGGTCGGGCGGAAAGCCACCGACCCGACGTCGCCGACGTGCCCCTGGAGCGTCTCCATGAGCTGCCCCGTCTCCGCCCACCACAGCCAGACGCGGTTACCCGCGGTCGTCACCACCTGGCGTCCGTCGGGGGTGAACGCCGCGTCGATGACGACCGACCTCGTCTCGAGCAGGCGGATCTCGGTCTGATCGTCCAGGTCGACGATCCGGACCGCGGTGCGCCCCTCGCGGATGAGCACCGATTCGCCGTCCGGACTGACCGCGAGGATGCCCTGACCGGGGAGCTCGCCGACCAGCGCCCCGGTCCGCGTGTCGAAGATGGCCGTCGGACCGAACCCGCTCGCATAGAGAAGGGAGCCGTCGGGAGAGAACCTCACTCGTCCGAAGGCATTCGACCAGTTCGGTGCCCCAGGGTTGATCCCGGCGTCCGGGAGGTCGAGCAGCATCGGCGCATCGGGAGCCCCCATTCGCCAGATCCCGACGTTGCCCGGTTCGTCCTCCCAGGGAAGGGCTGAGATGACGGCTGCGAGCGACCGATCCGGCGAGAACTCGATGTCGATGCCGTACTTGTCGAGCCCGGTGAAGGAAGTCGCGCCACCACCTGGGTCGTCGAGGTCCACCGCTCGGACACCGGTGGTTTCGCATGATCCATCCGGCTGGCACGGATCCTCCAGCACGCTCAGAACGATCCGTCCGTCCGGCGCTTCGACGGCGTCGAGGACGATGTCGACGAGGGGTGCTTCGGTGTCACTTCCGCCGCCCTCGAACACGAACTCGCTGATCTGCGCGTGCTTCTCGAGGTCGATGACTCTGGCGTCCTCGTGATCATCCACGATGACGGCGGTTGAGCCGCCGGGGGCAAGTGACATCTGCTGCACGCCGATGTCACCGATCGTGCGCGTCACGCTCACGATGCGAGGGCTCCCGCCCATGACGTCCAGGAGGGTCCGGCGTGTTGTCGGCGAGTCCCAGAGACGGATCGCCTCCACCGCCAGCAGCAGCGCGCGTTCGTACGCAGGCTCCGCGGTGGCGAGCGCGGCGACGCGACGCGCGTCCTCGACGACCGCCTGTGCGTTCGCCGCGGCGGTCTGGACTGCTGCGAGGGTACCCGCAGCGAGGGCGACCACGGCGAGGGATGCCGCGGCGCCCGCCAGCCAGCGCAGGCGCCGCACGGAGCGCCTCTCCTGCAGCAGTTGATGCCTGGTCGCGGCGAGGTCGGCCGCTTCCCGATCGATCGACGCATCCAGGAACGCCGCCTCCACGGCGGCCAGCACCGGCCGCGCCGCCTCGCGCCATTGTGCTGTCGCACTCAGCCGCGCCCCCCGGTAGAGCTCACTGTCGGGTCGCTCCATCGCCTCCCAGGCGTTCGCCGCCGCGGTGACATGACGCATGATCCGCTGGCCCTCGACGTCGTCCGCCAGCCACTCCCGCAGCCGTGGCCACTCCCGCGCGACGGCCTCGTGCGCCAGTTGGAACGAATCCTCGTCGCTCGTGACCAGGCGCGCGTCGATGAGGCGGTTCACCACGCCCACGTGGGCATGGTCGACGGCGACGGATGTGCGATCGACCCGCTGGCAGATCACYCCCCCGCCCCGCGAAGGCTCGACGAGCCGGAGGAGGATGTCGCGAGCCTGTCGTGCGCCCTCCTCTGAGAGCTCTGCGAACACCTCTTCCGCCGTTTGCGCCACCGCGCCCTCGATCTCACCCGAGGCGCGGTATCCGTCGACGCTCAGCACGCGCCCTTCGCGGCGCTCCCACACCTGGTGGAGCGCGTGTGACAGCAGCGGGAGATTTCGCCCATCCGCGTCGCGGGTGAGGACCTCCACCAGGCCCGGTTCGAGGATGAGTCCGGCCTGTCGCGCAGGCTTCTCGATGACGGCGCGGAGGCCTTCGGCCGACAGCGGGCCCAGCATCAGCAGATTCGACTGAATCAGTCCGGCGAAGCCGAAGTGGTCAGCGAGATCCCCGAGCCGATCTGCACGGATTGCCATCACGATCGGGCCGCGGAACACCATGCGCGCGAGCTCTTCGAAGAAGAGTCCCGTCTCGGCCGGGTCGTCGTTCGCGATCGCCTGCTCGCACTGGTCGACGATCAGCAGCGACTCGCTGTCGTGATCGACCTCGCGGAGGGTCTCGACCGGACGCTCGCCCGGTGTGACCACGATCACGCGCCTGCCGCGCGCGGCGAAATGCGCTGCGATCCCGGCCCGGACGAACGATGACTTGCCGACCCCGGACGATCCGGAGACGATCAGCACGCCCTGACGCTCGAGGGCCTGGAGTCCCCGGTCGAGCTCTTCCTCACGCCCGAAATAGCGCTCCCCGTCGTCCATCCCGGCGGGCGGGAGCCCGAAGTACGGACACTCCGCACTCGCCACACGGAACGCGACCCCGGACTGCAGGTCAGTGTCCTGGTGCAGGATCGCCTGCTCGAGCGCGGCGAGCTCGGCACACGGATCCAGGCCGAGCTCGGCGGCGAGCAGCCCGCGCCCTCGGCGCACGGTGGCCAGCGCATCGGCCTGGCACCCCTGGCGGTATTGCGCCAGGCCGAGGATGACCCAGCGACGCTCTCGCATCGGTGCTTCCGCGACGCGGGCGCGCGCCTGCGCAACGACATCGAGCAGGTCCCCCGCCTGCAGCCGCGCCTCCAGGAGGGACTCCTCCGCGGCGAGACGGATCTCTTCCAGCCGGTAGGACGCGATCTGCGCGGGCTCCCAATCGGGCAGATCGGCGAAGGGCTGTCCACGCCACAGCGTGAGGGCCTCAGCGAGCGCGTGCACAGCACGATCCGGCTCGCCGAGCTCGAGCAGCTGAGACCCGCGGGCAACGAGCCGCTCGAAGCGTTCCGCATCGAGGACAACGCCTTCAGGTGCGAGCCGATATCCCAGCGGCGTAGTCTCGATGCTCGCCGGCGCGATCAGGCGGCGCAGCCGCATGATGCATCCCGGGATCACCTTCGACCACGAGGCGGGGATTTCGTCCCCCCAGAGAGCCGCGGCGAGGGACTCCACCCTCACCGACGTGCCGATGCGCGCGGCGAGTGCGCCGAGGACCAGGCGATCACGCGGGGCGAGCTCGACCCGCCCGTCGTCGAGCGTCAGCACCCCCAGAACCCCCATGTCCATGACGCCATGGTGAGACCGATTCCGATATGCGTCAAGGGCCCTGATATCGGCCTGATACCGTCCCGCTCGCCGCCGATATCGCCGCGAAGGCGGGGGTGGGGTCAGCCGAAGATGATCAGCAGGAGCCCGCCGAGCACGGCGAGACCTGCCATCGTGAACGAGGCGTACGCGCAGACGAGCGCGACCTTCTTCTGGCCGGCTGTCAGCGGGCTCTTGCGGGCCGCCTTCGCCGCCGCCTTGCCGGCGCGAGCACGATCCTTCTCGCTGACTACCGTGATCGCATCGGTGAACTCCGCCGGCGACACCACCGGGATCCGGCCGGCCCGCACCAGCATGCGCAGCCCCAGCGAGTAGAACCCGACGACGAGGATCGCGGCGGTGATCGAGGCGGCGAACACCTGGACGAAGGCCCACCAGTCGATCGTGACGTTCACTTCGACGACTCCTTCGTGCGCCGAGCCTGCTCACGCTGGACGGCGCGCTGGCGGCGGGTGGGCGGCGGGTTGCGCTTGACGTTGACCGCCGTTCCGGACTCGGCGACCTCGCTCATCGCGTTGCCCGCGGTGACGGCGTTCACCCGCGACCGCAGGAACAGGCCCACGATGACGATGACCGCGATCACCGTGTCGATGAGGATGCCCCAGCCGTCGAGCCAGCGGACCATGAGGGCGCAGAGCGCACCCACCGCACCCGCGGCGGGCAGAGTGAGGATCCAGCCCACGCCGATGCGGCCGGCCGTGCGCCACCGCACCGTCGAACCACGGCGTCCCAGCCCAGAGCCGATGACCGAGCCGGACGCGACCTGGGTGGTCGACAGGGCGAAACCCAGCGCACTCGACGCGAGGATCGTGGATGCGGTGGATGCCTCCGCCGAAAACCCCTGCGCGGGTTTGACGTCGGTGAGGCCCTTGCCGAGCGTGCGGATGATGCGCCAGCCGCCGACGTATGTGCCGAGCGCGATCGTGATCGCGCAGGCGAAGATGACCCAGGTCTGCGGCTCTGGCGATGACTGCCAGCCGACCGTGATCAGCATGAGCGTGATGATGCCCATCGTCTTCTGTGCATCGTTCGTGCCGTGCGCGAGCGCGACCAGCGACGAGGTGAAGATCTGGCCAGGGCGGAACCCTGTGCGGCCGTCGGCTTTCGCGTCGTAGCGCCGCGTCAGCGC
>NZ_JBFUFC010000239.1:0-4903 GCF_056403635.1 Microbacterium sp. P2_F9
GGCGAGCACGTCGCCGGTGCCGGCCGTCGCGAGCCACGGCGTGCCGGACTCGACGGCCGTCGCCCAGCCGTGCGGATCGGCGACGATCGTGCGCGCGCCCTTGAGCACGATCACGGCGCCGAGCGCCGCCGCCGTCTCCCGCGCCGCCTGCACGCGGTCCGCGTCGGTCGGTGCCAGGCCGAGTCCCCGGCGCAGGCGCTCGTGCTCGCGCTCATGGGGCGTCACGATGCGCCGCGCCGTCGCCCCGACGGCGAGCGCCAGCGCGCCGGCATCGACCACCACGGGAAGGTCCCCGGCGAGGAGGTCGCGCAGCGCCGTGGTCTCGGTGGCCGGCCGGGTCGCGGCATCCGTTCCCGATCCGATCAGCCACGCCTGCACGCGACCGTCGATCGTCACCGTCTCGGGGCGGCGCTGGAGCACGAGGTCGCGCGCCGCGCCGAGGTAGCGGACCATGCCCAGACCCGTCCGCCACGCCGCTTCGACCCCGAGCACCGCGGCGCCCGGATACTCCGTCGACCCGGTTCGGATCCCCAGCACACCCCGGGAATACTTGTCGTCGGCGGCTGTTGGCTTCCGGAGAGCCCGGGCGGTGTCTTCGGGTATCCACAATCCGGCCATGGCCAGACCCTAACCGCCCCACCCTCGCTGCCGCATCTCGCCGCCGCATCCGATCCGCACAGGAGCCCCTATGCCCGCGTTGTTCTCCCCCCTGACGATCCGCGGGCTGACCGCCCGCAACCGCCTCTGGGTGGCACCGATGTGCCAGTACAGCGCCGTCGACGGCGTGCCGCAGGAATGGCACCACACCCACCTCGCCCAGTTCGCGAACGGCGGCGCCGGGATCGTCATCGCGGAGGCGACCGCGGTCTCGCCCGAGGGGCGCATCTCCCCCGAGGACACCGGCATCTGGAACGACGCGCAGCGGGAGGCATGGACCCCGATCGTTGCAGCCATCCGCTCCCGCGGCGCCATCGCCGGGATCCAGCTCGCGCACGCGGGCCGCAAGGCTTCGACCTGGTCGCCGTTCTCCGGCCACCACGGCAGCGTGCCCGCCGCCGAGGGCGGCTGGACCGCCGTCGCACCGTCGGCGATCGCGTTCGAGGGCTACGCCGAGCCGGTCGCGCTCGACCTCGCCGGCATCGACGCCGTGGTCGCCGACTTCACCGCGGCCGCCCACCGCGCCCTGGCCGCCGGATTCGAGCTGCTCGAGATCCACGCCGCCCACGGCTACCTGCTGCACGAGTTCCTCTCGCCGCTGTCGAACCTCCGCGACGACGAGTACGGCGGCTCGCTCGAGAACCGCGCCCGGCTGCTGCTGCGCGTGGTCGATGCGGTGCGGGATGCCGCACCAGACGTGCCGCTGCTGGTGCGGTTCTCGGGCACGGACTGGGCCGAGGGCGGCTGGGACGTCGAGCAGACCGCGACCGTGGCGCGCTGGTGCGCCGACCGCGGGGTCGATTTCTTCGACATCTCCAGCGGTGGTCTCGTCGAGCACCAGAAGCTGACGATCGGCCCGGGCTACCAGGTCGCGCTCGCCGCCCACGTGCGCCGGGAGGCCGGTGTCCTGGTGAGCGCGGTCGGGCTGATCTCCGACGGCCCGCACGCCGAGGCGATCCTGCAGGACGACCAGGCCGATGCGGTCATGGCCGCACGCGAGTGGCTGCGCGACCCGCACTTCGCACTCCGCGCCGCGTCCGAGCTCGGCGCCGACATCGACTACTGGCCCAAGCAGTACGTGCGCGCGCGCCGCCGCCGCTGACTCCCAGGGGTCAGCGGCCGCGGCGGCGGGTGGCGTCCTGGATCTCGCCGATCAGCTCCTCGATGATGTCCTCGAGGAACAGCACCGCGGTGGTCCGGCCGTCGTCGTCGCGCACCTGGGCGAGGTGCCGCCCGGCGCTGCGCATGAGCGCGAGGGCGTCCTCGAGGTCGGTCGACTCGAGCACGGGCACCATGTGGCGGATGCGCGACGCCTCGATCGGACGCGCGGCGCCGGTCTCGGCATCCGACTCCTCCGCGGTGCGCAGCACGTCCTTGAGGTGCACGTAGCCGAGCGGGTCGCCCCCGCCGTCGACGATGACGTAGCGCGAGTAGCCGTGCTTGGCGACCGCACGCTCGATGGCGTCGGCGGTCGTCTGCTCGGGAAGGGTGACCAGGTCGGCGAACGGCACCGCGATGTCCTTCGCCTTCTTCTCGGTGAACTCGACCGCGGCGGTCACCGTGCCGGCCAGGTCGTCGAGCACGCCCTCGATCCGCGACTGGTTGACGATGGTCGCGACCTCTTCCAGGGTGAACGTCGAGGTGGCCTCGTCTTTGGGCTCCACCCGGAACAGCCGCAGGATGCTGTTCGAGATCCAGTTCAGCGACACGATGATCGGGTGGAAGACCTTCGACACGCCCACGAGGGGCGTGGCGAGCAGGAGCACAGCCCGATCGGGCAGCGTGAACGCGAGGTTCTTCGGCACCATCTCGCCGAAGACGACGTGCAGGTACGAGACCACGACGAGCGCCACGATGAAGGCGATGACGTCGACCATCGCCTCGGTCAGGCCGAGGGCCTCGAGCGGCACCGCGATCAGGTGGTGGATCGCGGGCTCGGACACGTTCAGGATCAGCAGCGAGCAGATCGTGATGCCGAGCTGACTCGTCGCCAGCATGAGCGTCGCATGCTCCATGGCGTACAGCGCGGTGCGCGCCGCGCGCGAGCCCTTCTCGGCGAGCGGCTCGATCTGCGACCGGCGTGCGGAGATGACGGCGAATTCCGCGCCGACGAAGAAGGCGTTGAAGGCGAGGAGCACGAACAGCCAGGCGATCCCGGCCCAGTCGCTCATCGGGTGCCCCCGTTCTCGTCCGCACCGGTCGGCATCGGCGTGGCCGTGAATCTGACCCGGTCCACGCGACGCCCGTCCATCCGCTCCACCGCGAGCGTGCCGTCCTCGACCTCGACCTCGTCGCCGACGGCCGGGATGCGCTCGAGCTCGCTCATGAGGAAGCCCCCGACCGTGTCGTACACCTCGCCCTCGGGAACGCGGATGCCGGTGCGGTCGAGCAGCTCGTCCGGTCGCAGTTCCGCGGGGAAGACGACGGCGCCCTCGGACCGGATGATCCCGGCGCGGCGGAGGTCGTGCTCGTCGAGCACCTCGCCGACGATCTCCTCGACGAGGTCCTCCAGGGTGGCCACGCCCGCCGTGCCGCCGTACTCGTCCACGACGATGGCCATCTGATACCCGCGGGCGCGCAGTTCTGAGACCAGCGCGTCGAGGTGCACGGCTTCGGGGACGCGCAGCGGCTCGGTCGCGAGGGCGGCTGCCGGGACATCCGCTCGTCGATCGCGCGGCACGCCGATGGCGGCCTTGAGGTGGACGATGCCGACGATGTCGTCCATCGACTCGCCATAGACCGGGAAGCGGCTGTGCCCGGTGCGCCGGGCGAGCTGGATGATGCCCTCGGCCGAGTCGCTCGCGGCGAGCGCGTGCACGCTCGGGCGCGGGGTCATCACGTCGGCGGCGCTGAGCCGCGCGAAGGTCAGGCTGCGATCGAGGAGGGATGCCGTGTCCTCTTCGAGCACGCCGGCGCTCGCAGAGCGGCGGACGAGGCTGGAGAGTTCTTCGGCCGTGCGCGCGCCGGAGAGCTCCTCCTTGGGCTCGACGCCGATGAGCCGAAGGGTCGCGTTGGCGCTGCCGTTGAGCACGGTGATCACGGGGCGGAAGACCTTGGTGAACCCGACCTGGAACGGCAGGACGATCTTCGCGGTCTGCCGCGGCAGGGCGAGCGCGAAGTTCTTGGGCACGAGCTCGCCCAGGATCATCGACAGGATCGTCGCGATCGACACTCCGACGAGCACCGCGATCGGCGACACCCAGGCCGTCGGCACGCCCCACGACACCAGCACCGGACTCAGCAGGCTCGAGATCGCCGGCTCCATCGCGTAGCCGGTCAGCAAGGTCGTGAGCGTGATGCCGAGCTGTGCGCTGGAGAGGTGCGTGGAGGTGATCCGCAGCGCGTTGATCGTGAGCGAGAGGCGGGTCTCGCCCTTGTCCCGACGGGCTTCGAGGTCAGCCCGGTCGAGGTTGACGAGCGCGAACTCGCTCGCCACGAACAGGCCGGTCCCCACGATGAGCAGGAGCCCCACGCCCAGCATGATGTACTCCATCACGCATCACCCCCGCGGGTGCGGGAGGCGGGTCGGTGGGGCGAACGTCTGCAACTGGGGGGGTCGTCCATCGTTGCGCCAGTCTACGGCGTGGCCGGATGCCGCGACCCGGCCGCTCCGGGCATCAGCACCCGTCCGTGCCTCGCGCTGTCGATACCGCCAAACGCGCCCGACAACGACGACAGCGGGTACCGGTTTCGACCGCGCAAGGGGTCTCGGCCTCGGCTGGCGCCCGCCTCCTCCACAGCCGACACGTGCGCGCGGGGTCTGCCTCGAATCGAGCGCACGACACGGATGCTCCGGCACGAGCGCCCAGGGTGGGTCCGTGGAATCGATCCAGACGGCGGCGCACGACCTGATCGTCGTGTCGCGACGGTGCGAGCAGCTTGATCCGGTCGACGACAAGCGCCGACGGCGGCTCGTCGCCGACGGAACCTGGACCCGGGTGATTCCCGGCGCCTACGTTCTGACCGCGGAATGGAAGCGACTCCGCCCCATCGAACGGCACCGGGTCCGTCTCCAGGAGGTCGCCCGCCGGCTCGATGCAGGCGCGATCGTGTCACACCTGGCCGCCGCCGCGGAGTGGGGCATCGACGTGCTCGGGACGTGGCCGACGTCGATCGACCTCACCATCGACCGTGCGAGCGGCGGGCGCTCGGGCGGGTCCGTGCGACGTCACGCGCTCGGACTGGAGGGAGTCGAACGCGTCCCGTTCGGAATGCACGAAATCACGACTCCGGCTCAGACCGCGCT
>NZ_JBFUFC010000240.1:0-4880 GCF_056403635.1 Microbacterium sp. P2_F9
GGACTGGGTCGCGGCATCCGGCATGAGCACTTCTCCTTCGGCCGCGAAGACGGGGCGRCTCCTTAGAGCAAACCACGCGAGCCTATGCGTGAGGTGCGCAGCGACGAGACGAACCCTGTCTCGATGGCTCTGGGCGTTTCGTCTCGCTTCGCTCGCTCAACGACCGGGGGCCGCGGCGGACGGTGGCAGCGTCACCACACCGCTGGCGCCGTCGACGGTCACCTCGTCGCCCGTCGTGATGGCCTCCGTCGCACGCGGCACTCCCACGACAGCCGGAATGCCGTACTCCCGTGCGACGACGGCGCCATGGCTGTTGGCGCCGCCCATCTCCATCACGAGCCCGCCGGCCGTGAGGAACAGCGGCGTCCAGCCCGGGTCGGTGGACGGCGCCACCAGGATCTCGCCAGGCTCCAGGCGTGCGCCGACCGGGTCCAGGATGACGCGCGCCGGCGCGGTGACGATCCCGGCAGACGCGGGCGTTCCACGAAGGGCTCCCTCCTGAGGGGCCTCCGAGCCGGAACCGACGGCCTCGAGTTCAGTCCCGTCCGAGAGCAGCATCCGTGGCACATGCCGGCGGCGCAGTTCGGCGTCGTACCGTTCCCTGCGCTCGCCGACCGTGGCGCGCAGGTCCTCTCCCGCGGCGGCGCGCTTGGTCTCGTCGAAGTCGAGGAAGAAGACGTCCTCTGCTGCGGCGATCCGGCCGGAATCAGCGAGCTCGGTCCCGATCTGGAGTATCGCTCTGCGCGCCCGGTGCATCGCTGTGATGACGAGGAACTTCGGCATCTCGCGCATGCCGACGAGCGCCCGAGCACGGCGCAGGCAGAACCCCACGGCGACCGCACGAACCCGGCTGACCCGGCGGGCGCGCCGGATCAGCGTCACGCCCATGGCCCGGGCGTCGCGCGCACCGTCCGCGAAATGCTGTTCGGGTGTGGCCGCGTCCGGGTCCAGGCGGAGGTACCCGGACAGCACGCCGAACAGGTGCGCGGGGTCGTCCGACCATCGCGGCATCCCCAGATCGATCTCGGCGACGGCGCGGTGACCGTACTGCCGGAGGAAGTCCGTCATGCCGCGCTGCAGGACAGCGGGCAGGGTGCCCGCCCGGTAGCCGTCGGCGAGGTCGCGGGCGGTCTGGGTGCCCAATGCGGTCGCCGAGTCGGCATCGTCCCGCGCGCGCACGGCGACCCGCCACAATTCGAGATCCATTTCGGTCGTGACGTTGTCGGGCACGCTGCGAAGGACGGTCTGCAGATCACCGGGCTGTGTCGAGCCGCGCAGCAGTCGTCCGGCGAGCCCGAGCATGGCGAAGCCGGCGACGGCGCCGGGCAGGCTGCGCGGTGCGAGCGGCATCGCGTGGAGGAGCAGGTCGACGACGCCGTCGACCCGAGTCGGGATGTCGCGGCCGGCCGGGATGTCTCTCGCACGGACCTCGTCCGCGAGCCGTCGCACTCGGCGCTGCGCGGCCGCCGGGCTGACGAGCGCCTGAGCGACGACGAAGGGCAGCCGGATCCGAGTGKCGAGACGAAGCGCGGGCCCGATGAAGCGGCGTCGGGACCCGGGCAGCACAGCGAACCGAGGGTCGTCGAACAGTCCCCGGAGCACAGCCGCAGACCGGGCCTCCATCACGTCCAGGGCTCGGGGAAAGATCTCGCGGCCCACCGAGGAGCGCACGATGGGCGTGGCATCCACGAAGATCCGGTCGCCGCCGATCGCGAAACCGTTCGGCCCATCGATGATCAGGTCGGGTCGGCGTCCGATCAGATCGAGGAATCCCGAGCCGACTACCCGGAACGCGGCGATGCCCATCGGAGTGAGGGGTCGGTGCAGGCCCTGCGCGAGGCTGACGCAGAAGTAGACGCGGGCCTCATCGGCGGGCAGGGGCACAGCGCGCACCGGGACCGGAAACAGCGTCGTGATCGGCCGGGACTGCGTCACCCACGTGTGTCCGTCGGCGTCCACCGCCCACTCGATGTCCTGTGGGCTGCCGAACGCCCGCTCCACCCGATCGCCGAGCGACACGAGGTCTCGCACTTGCGCGTCGGTCAGGCTGGCCGGCCGCTCGGCGGGCGAGCCGCCCCGCCTCCCGGTCGAGGATCTGCTCGGTCTCAGTGTCGACGACGAAGTGGTCGGGGTCGACGGCTCCGGACACCACGGCGTCGCCGAGGCCGCGAGCTGCGTCGAGCACCGCCTGCCGTCGCCTTCCGGTCACCGGGTCGGCCGTGAAGAGAACGCCCGCCGATTCGGCGYCCACCATCCGCTGCACGACGACGGCAAGCGCGACCCCGGCGCCGTCGATGCCCTGCGCGGCGCGGTAGGCGACCGCGCGGTCGGTCCACAGCGACGCCCAGCACCGGTGCACGGCGTCGAGCACGTCATCGATGCCCGCGACGTTGAGATAGGTGTCCTGCTGCCCTGCGAAGCTCGCGCCGGGCAGGTCCTCCGCGGTCGCCGACGATCGCACCGCGACGCGCCCGTCGGCCCCGGACTCCAGGCGCGCGTACGCCTCCCGCACGGCTTCGGCCACCGGTTCGGGGAACGGTGCATGGAGCACCGTCGCGCGCGCGGCCGCGGCATCCGTCCCGGTTCCTGCCTCGACGGCAGTCTCCCGCACGGCCTGCCGGTACGCGTCCGTGGTGATGCAGAACCCCGGCGGCACATCGAAGCCGGCGCGGATCAGCTCCCCGAGATTCGCTGCCTTGCCGCCGACCCTCGCGATGTCGTCGGCCGACAGGTGCGCGAGATCGACCACGAGGGCGCTGCCGCCGTGCGCGGAGGGTGCTCTACTGGGCTCGACCATCCGTCGTCCTTCGGACCGGGTAATTCCACAGCTGTGAATTCAGGATCGCCCCGCGCGGACCCGACCGCAAGAGACCGCACGGTGTCGGAGGATCGGCGGGACCTTCGGCCCGGCATCCCTGTCACTCCATCCCGAGGATGGTCCTGTGAGCAGGTGTGAGCGGAGGAGGCTCCGATGGAACGCATAGTCCTCGGCTACGACGGCAGTCCCGCCGCGGTGTCAGCGCTTGACTGGACGGCCGCTCGAGCCGTCCCAGGACACACGAGCGTCGATGTTGTCCTCGTCGCCTCGCCGCTCTATAAAGAACGCGCGATCGAATGGCAGCGTCTCGGCAGGGCGCAAGCGCTGCTGGATGAGCGCGTCCCAGGTCTTGACGTGGCAGTGCACCGCCTCGAAGGAGGTGTCACGGATTCGATCGCGCGGGCATCGGACGAAGCGGATCTGGTCGTCGTGGGGATCAACCCCGGGCACCCCATCCGCGCTGCCGCCGGAGGATGGATGCCGCTGCGCTTGAGCACCCGCTCCGAGGCACCGGTCTGCATGATCCCCGTCGGATGGCGGGACACGGACGATCCCGTGACGGTAGGAATCGGGAGCGATGAATCCTCGGATGCCGCACTGGACTTCGCCGCTGCCGAGGCGCTGCGGAGTTCGACCGATCTCCGGCTCGTGCACTCGTGGCTGATGCCCGCGCCGGCTCTCGATGCGTCGACCGTCCTCGCCGTGACACCCGAGGAAGTGATCGAGGACAATCGGCAGGATCTCGAAGGCGCCGCACAGCGGGTTCTGATCCAGCATCCGAATCTCTCGGTGCAGAGCGAACTCATCAGGGACAGCCGATCCGCAGCGCTGCTGCGATTCGATGGCAGATCATCGCTGATCGTCATCGGCACCCACCGCCGCGGTGTGCTGGTGGGCAGTCTGCTCGGCTCGGTCGGTCAGGAGATCCTCTGGCGGGCGGAGTGCCCGATCTGCGTCGTGCCGCCCCATTACGGCGTGCCCGCTACTTCGGTGGCTGCCCGTCCGGGTGTTCGAGCTGGAAGATAGCGGCCTGCGTCCGCCGCTCCAGCCCCAGCTTGCTGAGCAGGGACGACACGTAGTTCTTCACGGTCTTCTCCGCGATGCCGAGATGCTCGCCGATCTGGCGATTGGTCAGGCCGTCGGCGATCAGCCGGAGGATCTGACGTTCGCGCAGACCCAATGACCCCATTCGCGGATCGTCGGCGGCGCGCTCGTGGATGTGGGCCTTCGCCTGCCGGACGGCGTCGGCGTCGAGGATGATGCGGCCATTCGCGACGGCGCGGATGGCGTCCACCAGTCGGGAACCGCCGATGTCCTTGAGCACGTAGCCCGCGGCTCCGGCGAGCACCGCGGCCGACACCGCCGCGTCATCGTCGTAGGCCGTCAGGATCAAGCAGGCGACCGAAGGCAGGCGGGAGCGCACGTCGCGGCAGACGTCGATGCCGCTGCCATCGGGGAGGCGGACATCCAGCACCGCGACATCCGGCGTCGTCGCTTCGATGCGGCCCAGCGACTGGCGTGCCGTCGCCGCCTCGCCGACCACTTCCATGTCGGGTTGGGCATCGACCAGGCCTGCGAGCCCCCGGCGGACGATCTCATGGTCGTCGACCAGGAAGACGCGGATCATCGGGCGTCCCCAGAGCGGTCGGCAGGTGAGTACGACGCGATGGGCGCCGTCCAGCGGGCGGCTGTGCCGGCTTCCGACGATCTCACCTCGAACTGCCCTTGCCGATCGGCCGCGCGCGCCTGGAGATTGTCGAGCCCGCTGCGTGGTGCGCCGTCGTCGATCCCGACGCCGTCGTCGTCGACCACGACCGTAACGCTGCCGTCCTGCGCCGCGACCTCCATTGAGATGTGGTCGGCGTGCGCGTGCCGTGTGGCGTTGCTGAGCAGCTCCCGCGCCACCGCGACCACCTCGGTGGCGAGGTCATCGCGGACCATGAGGTCGACGGGACCCGTGAAGCGGATGGCGGGCGGCCGGCGTGCCGACCCCGACACCGCGCCGACGACATCGAGAAGACGGTGGCGCAGCGATTCCTCGTCTCGATGGGAGAGCGCGAAG
>NZ_JBFUFC010000241.1:0-4845 GCF_056403635.1 Microbacterium sp. P2_F9
CCGCCGACGGCAGCCACGTCGCCTGGACCACGACCGTCCCGCCCTATGACTTCAGCGCCCCCGCAGCGGCTCTGCCCGAACCCGTCATCCGCTACGAGGAAGTGCTGTGGACGGATTCCCGGACAACGCTCGCGTGCCACGGCCAGGCGCGGCCCTACTCCGACATCGTCGAAGGCACGCAGGCGTCCCTCTCGGCATCCGGACGAACCGTCGCCTACGCCGCAACGGCGCCCGCGCCCAGCTCGATCTTCGCCATGGACACGCACTCGAACACCGGGCTGTCGGTCTCCAACACGCAGGGCTCGCTCGGCACCCCCGGCTTCATGACGCGGATCGACATCGGATCCATTCCGCTCACCTCGCTGCGCGGCTATTCCGCCGCGATCGCGAACGCGCCCATCTACCGCCTGCCCATCTATCGGCTGCCGATCTACCGGCTCCCCATCTACCGGCTCCCGATCTACCGGCTGCTCCTGACGAACTCGCCGATCTACCGACTGCCGATCTACCGGCTCCCCATCTACCGGCTGCCGATCTACCGGCTCGATCTCCCCGGCGGGTGGGATCAGGTGCTCGCGGACACGCCGTACGCCGGCGAGCTCGTGCAGACGGTGACGCTCGACGTGGTGCTCGCCTGGGCCGAGCAGACCCTCGCGGACGCGTCTGCCCAGGAACCCCAGCGCGCCGCCGCCCTGCTCATCCAGAGCCTGACCCTCGAGGACTTCCACCTCGACGGCAGCGGGCTCGACGCCCTCACCCTCGCCTCACTCGTGCTGGGGAACGCATCGCTCGCTCAAGTGCCCATCGCCGGCACGGCATCGACTGCGCTCGAGCGCTGGCAGGCCCTCCTGGATGGGCAGGGGATCGACCTCACGATCGACGACACGTTCGCCCTCGCGGATCTCGACGCGGCCGGTCTCGACATCCAGCGCTCCGGTGTCGATGCCGTCCCCCTGAACACGCTTCCTGCGCAGGACACCCTCCTCTCGGAACTGCGAATGAAGGACCTGTTCCTCGCAGGCACGCCCCTGGGCGCGATCGACGCGTCGGCGCTCACGCTCGCGTCGCGCGACATACTGTTCGGCTACCCCGCGACCGGCCCGATCTCGACCCTCCCCTTCCTGCCGGACGCGACACCGGCCGATCTGGCTGCCGGAGCGCCGGACTCCGTGACCGTCGGCATCCTCCTCATGTCGATGCTCGATGCGCCGAGCTACCCCTGGGAGCAGATCGCGGCGAGCTCGTTCGACCCGAACCTCGCCGAGGCGGGGACGGATTCGACCGGCTGCGACCTCATCCTGCGCTGCGGACAGGTCGCCATCTTCCGGTACACCTTCGACCCCGGCCCCGGTGAGGCCACGACCTTCGCCGCTCCGACCGCGACCCTGACGTCACCCGACGGCACGTCGCCGTACCTGCAGTATCTGTGGGGCTCCGGGCCCGACCGGTCGATCCTCGAAGACCGGCCGCAGTCCGGCGGCGCCAGGGTCGAGGGGGCGCGTGCCGAATTCGCCTTGCCCGACACCGCGGGCGGGACCGTGCTGGCGATCCGGGCGTACTTCACGGTGACGACGAGCCCGGGCGCGCCGAAGGCGACCGGAACGCTGACGAGCGGCGCGCTGACGGCTTCGGACACGATGACGGGCGACGCTCCCGTGCCGACCTTCGACGACCCCGACCACAACCTGGTCAACGGGGTCTGGCAGAACGGCGATCCAGGCGTGCTGCTGGACAGCCAGATCACCTACGAGTGGGTCGCACCGCAGTACCGGCAGCTGAACGACGAGGGCCAGATCATCCAGGGGCCGGCACAGGACGAGGACTACTACCTCGTGAATCCGCCGCCGCCCGGCAAGCGCCTGATCGTCTCGACGAACGCCACCGATGGCCAGATCTCCCTGTCGCTCTACTCCCAGGGCGGGGGACAGTCGGCGCTCGGCGTGCAGGACGCCGGTGTCGTGCCGGGGACGCCCGCCACCGAGCAGAGCGGTCCGGGCGGGCAGCCGGCCGAGTCGGGTGCCGACGCCGGAGTCGAGCTCGCCGGCCAGACGCTGGTCGACCAGGCCGTCGGCGGCGGCGACGGCACCGCGCGGGTGGAGGCGGCATCGATGGATGCCGCAGCCGGCCAGCCTCTGCTTGTGCGGGTGACGAGCGGCAACGGCCGACCCAGCGCCGCGCTCTACTCGCTGCGCGTGCAGTACCTCGACGAACCCGGCGAGACCGCGTGTCCCGCGTACGTGCCCGCCTTCGACACCGACATCACCGCCACCGGCGCCAGCGACCCGGTGACCGGGGCCACGAACACCGTCTACCTCTTCGACACCCGGCGCTTCACCCAGACCTACGGCGAGGCGGCGACCGTCCGGGTGCGCGCAGCCCTCCTCGGCCTGACGAACACCGGCCACGTCGGCACCGGCACGGTCCAGGGCGCCGTGCTGTCAGTCGACGAAGACGCCGCCGTGCGCGCGGCGCGCGCGGCACTGGATGCGAACCCGTGCTCGATGCAGGCGCGCCGCACGCTCACCGCCGCGATCAACGCCTTCGTGTCGGCTGAGCTGGGCGCCGCACGGAGTCAGATCTCCTCGATCGTGATCGTGGGCGGCGACGACATCATCCCGCTCGCGCCGGTGCCGCAGCACACCTCGCAGTTCACCGAGACGAGCCACGCGGCCGACCTGCGCCTCGCCGCGCCGCTGGCAGGCGGCTCCTGCCCGGCCACGCTCAGCGGCGTGGATCCCTGCGCGACGCCGCTCTCCGCGGCGGCCGCGGCATCCGAGATCCTGACCGACGACCCCTACGGACTCGCGCAGGCCTACCAGTCGCTCGGCGGCTACCTCTATGTGCCGACGGTCGCACTCGGCCGGCTCGTGGACGGCCCCGACCAGATCGTGCGCACCGTCGACCGGTTCGTCGCCGCCGGCGGACAGCTCGAAGGCAGCTCGACGCTGACCGGCGGCTACGGAGCGTGGGCGGAGCTCCCTGCCGAGGTGAGCGCCGCGCTGGCCTGGCGCTCCGCGGTGAACCGAACCCTCGGAACGGGCCCGGTCGGCGGAGAGCTCGGCAGCGACGGCGTGTGGAACGCCGGCAACCTCACCAACGGCCTCTTCCCCGCCTCGGGCGGGAGCGCGGCCGTAGTGTCGGTCAACACGCACGCCGACGAGACGCGCATGCTCCCGGGTGTGCTCGGTGCAGAATCGGGCCGCTTCTCCGACTCCGACCTCCTCCTCGCCGCGGGCCACGAGCAGGCCCCTCAACTGGCGGGGAGTCTCATCTTCGGGATCGGCTGTCACGCCGGCAACAACCTCCCCACGGCCTACTACGGCGACACCACCGACTGGGTCGACGTCTTCTCCGACGCCGGCGGCTACGTGGGCAACACCGGCTACGGCCTCGCCAACAACGTCACGACCGCCCTCGGCGAGCGCCTGCTCGCCCTCTACGCCGACTGGATCGGCGTCTCGGTGCACTTGGCGGCGGGTGACGTCCCGGTCTCGGCGGCCGGCGCGCTCACCTACGCGAAGCAGTCCTACCTCGGCGGGCTCGGGCTGTATTCGGGATACGACGAGAAGGCGCTCATGGAGGCCGTCTATTACGGCCTGCCGATGTACACCTTCAAGGGCGCGACGAAGGCCGCACCGCTGCCGGACACCCCCAACCTCACCGTGACCACGGCCGACGGGCTGACCTCGGCAGGGCTGAGCTTCACCCCGTCGTTCGAGACGAAGACGGCGACGAACTCGGCCGGGCAGACGGTGTCCTACCTGACGGCCAACGGCCAGGCGCCGGCAGCGGTCGCCGGTGAGCCCGTCCTCGCCCGTATCGTGACGCCGCTGCCGGCCGTGCCAGGCGACCTCGTGCCGCGCGGAGCGATCCTCACCGCCCTCACCTCGGCGTTCGACGACCAGACGCATGCCGCCATCGCCGAGCCCGGCGTCGGCGTGCCCGAGACCACCGCGACCCGCACCGATCTCGCGTTCCCCTCGACGTTCGCCACCATCACGAGGCAGCAGACCCCTGCCGGGACGGTCCACAACCTGGTCGTGACGCCATCGCGCGTGGAGGTGGGCGCCGGCGGGCAGTCGAGGGTCGAGCGATTCACCGCCTTCGACACCCGCGTCGTCTACGGCCCAGCCGGGTCGACCGACACGACGGGGCCGGTCATCGACGCGCTGAAGGTGCCAGGGCTGGGGCAGGGCGAGATGGCGATCACGGCGTCGGATCCCAGCGGCATCGCCGCCGTCGTCCTCCTCGTCCAACGGCAGGACGAGACTCGAGGCGTCTGGACCCGGGCAGCCGTGAAACCGCCGGTCGCCGGCGGCACCGACCCGGATCTGTGGGTGGCGACCGTGCCGGATGTCCCCTTCCGGTGGATCCTGCAGGTCGTCGACGGAGCCGGCAACGTCACGACCGACACCGCACGAGGACATCTGGATGTCGCAAACGCACCTGCGCCCACGCTCGGCGATCCCGGACCCGACGTCACGATCGCGGCAGGCGAGCGGCTCCTGCGAGCGGTGCCGGTCATCGTCGCGGTCGCCGACGCCGCGCTGACGGCATCCGTCCCCCTCACCACCGCCCGGGGCCTGACCGCGTCCGTCCAGGTGACCGCCGCCGACGGCGGCGTCGTCACGTCGCCCGCCGCGGTGGAGACGGGCCCGGACGGCGCCACCACGCGGGCCCTCATCGATCAGACCTTCACCCGCCCAGGGCACTTCACCGTGACCTTGGCGGTCTGCCGCGCGGACGCCTGCACCCGCACGTCGTTCGCCGTGGACGTGCCTGCGCCGAACGCTCCCCCCGCCGTCCACGTCTCGCTCTCGCCGAGCGATTCCCCCGCCCAGCCGA
>NZ_JBFUFC010000242.1:0-4825 GCF_056403635.1 Microbacterium sp. P2_F9
GCAGGTGGTACAGCAGCTGCGAGATCTCCTCGGCTGCGGCATCCGATGACTCGTACTCGGCGGCCATCCACACTTCGGCGGCTTCCTCGACGACCTTCTTGCCGATGGCGTGGACGCCGGCGTCGAGCTCCGCCACCGTGCCCGACCCTTCGGGGCGCTCGGCCGCCTTGGCGGTGAGCTCGGCGAACAGGGCATCGAACGTCTTCACCGTTCCAGGGTATCGCCCGGTCGGCGCGGTGATGCGCGGTGTGACGGGCGGCGTGGGCGTTCACAGGCTTCGCAGTTGTGCGCCAACCTCGCAGGATTCGGGTGGGATGCGCGAACTGGGCGCGAATCTGCGAAGTCTGTGAGCAGCTCAGTGCGTGTGCCGGCGTGCGGCGGAAGCGGTGGACCGCAGAGCGGCGATCGCTTCACCCGGGTCTGCGGCGCCGAAGACGGCTGAGCCGGCGACGAAGGTGTCGGCACCGGCCAGAGCGGCCTGCTCGATCGTCGAGGCCGAGATGCCCCCATCAACCTGCAGCCACACCGCGGATCCGCGCCGACGGGCCTCGTCGGCCAGGCGGCGGAGCTTCGGCATGGTCTCGGCCATGAACGACTGCCCGCCGAAGCCGGGCTCGACCGTCATCACGAGGATCTGGTCGAAATCGTCGAGAAGGTCGAACAGCCCCTCGACCGGGGTGGCCGGCTTGACGGCGACGCCGGCTCGCGCACCGATTGCGCGCAGCCGCCGGGCAAGGGCGACCGGCTCGGTGGCGGCCTCGAGATGGAACGTGACCGAGGCTGCGCCGAGCTCGGCGTACTCCGGCGCCCAGCGATCGGGATCGGCGATCATCAGGTGCACGTCGAGCGGAATCGGGCTGGTGGCCTGGATGCGCTCGACCATCTGCGGGCCGAACGTGAGGTTGGGCACGAAGTGGTTGTCCATGACGTCCACGTGCACGAAATCGGCGGTGGCGATGCGGGCGAGGGCGGCCTGCATGTTCACGAAGTCCGCGGCGAGCACGCTCGGGTTGATGCGGACGCCGCCCGAGCCGTGTTCCGTTAGCACGCGTCCATTATGGTCGAGCCGTGGACCCCATCATGTCGCTGCTGCACGGTGTGCTCGAAGACGCCCGTCCGCTCGGGGGTGGGGCTCCGGCCAGCTACATCCCGCAACTCGCCGAGTCCGACCCGGAGCGCCTCGCGCTCGCCATCGTCGGTTCACGCGGTCGGGTGCGGTCGGTCGGCGACGACCACAGCGACTTCACGATCCAGTCCATTTCGAAACCGTTCGTGCTCGCGCTCGCGCTCAGCGACCTCGGGCTCGACAAGGTCCTCGAACGCGTCGGCGCCGAGCCCAGCGGAGAGCCGTTCAACGCGATCAGTCTCGAGGCGGGCACGGGGCGTCCGTCCAACCCGTTGGTCAACGCGGGCGCGATCGCCACGACGGGTCTCATCCGCGRCATGGACATCGAGGAGCGCACCTCCCGGATCGTCGCGACGATGTCGGCGTTCGCGGGCAGGTCGCTGTGGATCGACGAGGCCGTGTACGCGTCGGAGTCCGCGACGGGCGATCGCAACCGTGCGTTGGCGTATCTGATGCGCTCGCACGGCATCGTCGATGCTCCGGTCGAGCTCGCGGTCGAGACCTACTTCCGGCAGTGCTCGGTGCTGGTCACGGTGCGCGATCTGGCGACGATGGCCGGCACGCTCGCGTTCGGCGGGGTGAACCCGGTGACGGGCGAGAGAGTCGTCAGCGAGCGGGTCGCCCGAGACGTCATCTCGCTCATGTCCAGCTGCGGCATGTACGACTTCTCCGGCGAGTGGATGCTGCGCGTGGGCCTGCCCGCCAAGAGCGGAGTCGCGGGCGGCATCCTCGCCGTCGCTCCGTCGCAGTTCGGGGTGGCCGCGTTCAGCCCGAGGCTGGACGCGCACGGCAACACCGTCCGCGGAAGCGCGATCGTGAGCGCCCTGTCTACAGAGTTCGGGATGCATCTGCTCGAGCCGCACGAGAATTTCTCGGAGCCCGCGATCTCGGTCGAGCACACACCGGCCGGGCGCGTCATCCGACTGGGCGGCGAGCTGGGCTTCGCGGGGACCGAGCAGGTGCTGGCGGTCTTGAGCGAACTTGCCGCGTCGGCCCCGCCCGGCGCGGAGCTGCTGCTGGACGTGCGCGCGCTCGCGCGCTCGCACCCCGCCGCACTCGTCGCCCTGCGCACGCAGTTCGACCTGGCTGCCCCCGGATTCCGGATCCTGGAGTGACCCTGCGCGTCACACCCGCCGAAGCAGGCTGATCGACATCGCGTCGGTGTTGTGCCGGTGCGGCCACAGCTGGGCCCGCCCGGAGCCGTCCGCCGCCGGCACGAGGTTCGGGGAGGTTTCCGACAGCGACTCGATCACGGCCCGAGTGTCGAGCTCCTCGATCACGTCGCCGAATGCCCGGCGCACTTCGGCGACGACGCCGACGGTCTCGGCGAGATGGGGCGAGCAGGTCACGTAGGCCACGATGCCGCCCGGCCGCAGCGCCACGACGGCGGCGCTCAGCAGCTCGGTCTGCAGCTCGACGAGCGACGGAACATCGGCGGGTGACTTGCGCCAGCGTGCTTCGGGCCGGCGACGCAGCGCGCCCAGCCCTGTGCAGGGGGCGTCGACGAGGATCCGGTCGTAGACGCCGGGAGACTCCATGGCACGCAGCCGGCCATCCTGCTCGGAGACGTCGACGTCGAGCGGGATCCCCGCGATCGCACGCCGAACGAGACCGGCGCGTGCGGGCGAGACCTCATTGGCCTCGAGGATCGCTCCCCCAGCCAGTGCCTCGGCAGCGAGCACGGCCGTCTTGCCGCCCGGACCGGCGCAGAGGTCGAGCCACCGCTCGCCGGGCCGCACCGGCTCCGCGCGCGACAGGGCGAGTGCGGCGAGCTGCGAGCCTTCGTCCTGGACGCGCAGCAGCCCGTCCGATTCGCGGATCACCGACTCGGGATCTCCACCGCCGAGGCGGAAGCCGATCGGAGAGTACGGGGTGCGGCGGGCCTCCTCCGGCACGTCCGCAAGATCGGGAAGCGCTGCCATGGTCACCCGGGGCGACGCGTTGTCGGCGGTCAGCAGGGCCTCGAGCTCGTCAGCTCGGCCCTCCGCGGCCAGCGCGCGCCGGAATGCCCGGACGATCCAGACCGGATGAGAGAAGACCACGCCGAGCCGCTCGTCGTCGGAGCGGGCGGACTGCTCGACCCGCGTCATCCAGTCCCCCGGCGTGTCGCGGGAGATGCGCCGCAGCACGGCGTTGGTGAAGCCCGAGGCGCCACGACCCGCATTCCGGACGAGTTCGACGGATTCATGCACCGCGGCATGGGAGGCGACCCGCGTCGACAGCAGCTGGTGCACGCCCAGGCGCAGCGCGTCACGCACGGCCGGGTCTATCTCGGCAATGGGACGATCCGCGGCGATCGAGATGATCGCGTCGTAGGTGCCCTGCTTGCGGAGGGTGCCGTAGGTCAGCTCGGTCGCGAGCGCTGCGTCGGCCCCGGTGAGTCCGGCGCGCTCCATCGTCCTCGGCAGCAGCAGGTTCGCGTAGGCATCGGACTCGTGCACGGCGCGGATGACGTCGTACGCGACCTGGCGTGGCGCGCTCGCGCTCATGAGCCGGCCACCGGCGCGTCGCTGCGCAGCCCGCGCCACCAGTCGGCGGCGGCCATCGCACCCTTGCCGGCCGGCTGCACCGTCCGCAGGGCGATCGGGGCGGTTGCGGTGCCCGCKATCACGGCCTTCTCGTGCAGCGCGAGGGCTCCCGGAGCGAGAGTGGGTGCTGCATCGGGGGCAGGCGCGGCACTCAGCACCTTGACGCGTGCGCCGTCGAGGGTGGTGTGCGCGCCCGGCTCCGGGGTCACACCGTGGATGCGGGCGAGCACGCTCTCGCGCGGTTCATCCCACCGGATCCGGCCGTCTTCGAGGCCGAGCTTCGGTGCGAGGGTCGGCGCGCCGACCTGCGGGACGGCGACGGCGGTGCCGGCGGCGATCGCCTCGACGACTTCGAGCAGCATGTCCGCGCCCTCATGGGCGAGCAGAGCGAGCAGGGACGCGCTGGTCGCATCGGCGGGGATCTCGCGGCGCAGTTGAGCGAACACGTCGCCCGCATCGAGCTCGGGCACCAGCTGGAAGACGGCGGCGCCGGTCTCGGCATCCCCCGCGATCAGCGCGTGCTGCACGGGCGCCGCCCCGCGCCAGCGCGGCAGCAGCGAGAAGTGCAGGTTGATCCAGCCGTGCAGCGGTGCCGACAGCAGCGGCTCCCGCACGAGACCGCCGTAGGCGACGATCACCCCGAGATCCGGCCGCAGGGCGGTGATCCGGGCGGTGGCATCGGCATCCAGGCGATCGGTCTTGATCGTCGCGTAACCGAGGTCCTCGGCGGCGACGGCCACCGGCGATGGAGTCAGGATCCGTTTGCGGCCCAGCGGAGCGTCGGTGCGCGTGACGACGGCGACGATGTCGTGCGCGGATGCCGCGAGCCGGTGCAGCGAGGGAACCGCTGCGTCCGGCGTCCCGGCGAAGACGAGACGCATGGGGCTCCTCACAGGTCGAGATCGGGCACATCCACCCGCACTCTGAGTGTATTGCGCGCGCCCGGCGCCCTTCCCTTCGCCTTGGCGCGGGCGCTGAGAGACTGCTGGACGACCGCAGCGCGCAGGGCTTCGGTCACCTGCGGTCCGCGGGCGTAGTCGAACCGCACGAGTGCGCGGGCAGCCGCCTCCGGGGTCGCGACCGGGCCGAGGACCGCCTCGTCGTCGAGCTCCGGCACCGCCCCGCGGAGAGCGGCCAGCGCCGCGCTGACGACGGCGGGCGGGCCCTCGAG
>NZ_JBFUFC010000243.1:0-4802 GCF_056403635.1 Microbacterium sp. P2_F9
CGCGTGGGTCGAGACCATCATGGGCACGGCGATCAGCATCCACCTGATCTCGGAGTCGGCGGCCGACCGGCCGGCGGTGGACGAAGCGGTGTCCGGATGCTTCGACCAGCTGCGTGAGATCGACCGGCTGTTCTCGACCTATCGCGCGGACTCGGACATCTCAAGGCTGCGACGAGGTGAAGCAGCGATGGCCGAGCTGGACCCCCGCCTCGGGGAGGTTGCGGAGGCGTGCCTCCGGTGGGAACAGGCGACGGGCGGACGCTTCTCCGCGCACTGGCAGGGCTGGTTCGACCCGACCGGGTACGTGAAAGGCTGGGCGGTCGAAGCCGCTGCGCGCCGCCACCTCGCACCGCTGCTGGCGGAGCCCGGAGTCCTCGCGGTCGGCGTGAATGCCGGAGGCGATCTGCAGCTGTTCACCGCAGAAGGGGCGGACTGGACCTGGACGATCGGTATCGCCGACCCCGCACGACCCGGCGAGATCGTCGCCACGCTGGAGCTCCGCAACGGCGCGGTCGCGACATCCGGCACTGCCGAACGCGGCGAACACATCATCGACCCGCGCACCGGCGAGCCGGCGCTGAGTGTGCTGAGCGCGACCGTCGTCGCGGACGGGCTCGCAGCGGCCGACGTGTGGGCGACCACGGCGGTGGTCGCCGGGATCGACGACCTCTCCTGGATCGGCGAGTCCTCGACGCGCACGGGCCTCGTGGTGGGGCAGGGCGGCACAGTGCGGCGCTGGCTCGGCGCCACCGAGGTCAGCACGACCGCAGCGGTCGCACCGGGCCCCGCGCTCGTCTAGGCCGAGGGGAGGACGAGGAGGAAGGTCGTGCCCTGAGGCGAGGTCGCCTCCACCGCGACCGTGCCGCCGTAGCGGGTCGCGACATCGCGCACCAGCGCGAGCCCGAGCCCGAATCCGCGCCGTCGCCCCGTCTCGCCGGCGCGGGCGAACCGCTCGAAGATGCGCTCCGCGTCGGCTTCGCGGATCCCAGGACCGTGATCGCTCACCCGGATCTGCACCGACCGGCCCGCCACGACGGCGGACACCCGGATGCCGCTGCCCGGCGGGGCATGCTGGATCGCGTTGTCGACCAGGGCGACACACAGACGGGTGAGCGTCACCGAGGGGATCGAGGCACGCAGCTCCTTGCCCGCGGCAACCTCGATCGCCACGTTGGCATCGTCGGCGAGGGGGGTCAGCGCCTGCACCGCGGACTCGAGACAGCGTCGCACGTCCGAGGGCTCCGCGGGGCCGGCGGCATCGCCTTCGGCGGACAGCAGAAGGTCGGTCAGCACGTCGTCCATCGTGGCCGCGTTGCGGCGCAGATCGGCGATCGTCTCGTCGAGGGGCTCACCGCGGGCGTGGCGTCGCTGCAGGATCTGAATCCGGCTCGTGAGCGCGGTCAGCGGCGTGCGCAGCTCGTGGCTCGCGTCCGAGACGAAGTTCCGCTGCGCCTGCAGCGCCTCGGCGAGCGGGCGCACCGAACGGCTCGCCGCCAGCCAGGCGACCAGGGCGAGCAGAAGAACGCCCACGATGCCCAGCACGATGATCCACGGGACGACCCGATCCACGTCCACGACGACGTGGTCGCCGTCGTGGTCCTGACCGCGACGGACCTCGGCCCGCTCCGGACGGGAGGTGAGCAGGATCACCGCCACCAGGATTCCGACCCCGCTTGCGATGATGACCGCGGATGCCGCGGCAACCCACACGCCGACCGCTGTCGACGCGCGGCGCACACGGACGCGGTCCTCGGCATCCGTCATGTCGGCGCCCCGATGCGGTAGCCGTGGCCGCGCACGGTCTCGATCAGCTCCGGGGTCGACTTGCGACGGATGTAGTGCACGTAGGTGTCTACCGATCCGGGCGCGTCCGCGGCGGTGAAGACCGCGTTCAGGATCTCGTCTCTGGAGAAGACATGGTCAGGGCTCTCCGAGAGCAGGCCGATCAGCGACGTCTCCGTCTCGGTCAGCGCCACCCGCAGTCCGGTCGGGGAGTACAGCGACCACGACCCGGGCGTGAATAGCCACTCGCCCAGATGCCGACGCTCACCCTCCGCGCGGTAGCCGCGCAGCAGCGCCCGGAGCCTCGCCAGCAGCTCATCGAAGTCGAAGGGCTTGACCAGATAGTCGTTGGCGCCGGCATCCAGTCCTTCGACCCGATCGTGGATCGCGCCCAACGCGGTGAGCAGCAGAATCGGTGTCGTGATGCGCGCCGTGCGCACCGCCGCCACGAGCTCGGTCCCGTCCATTCCCGGCAGTCGCCGGTCGACGAGCATCAGATCGTAGCGATGGCCGAGCGCCCGCGCGAGGGCCACCTTCCCATCGGCGACATGATCGACGGCATAGGCGTCGGAGAGCACTTCGATCGTCATCTCGGCGATCTCCGGGTCGTCTTCGACGTACAGCAGGGACGGATGCGTGGACTCGTTCAGGATCGGTCCCTCCGCTTGACCCGCTCGACGTCTCCATTGCACAGCATCCCGTCCAAGAAAGCACCAAGGATCGTCGACCCGTGGGACCTTCGGCCCAGCGGCGTTGCAGCGCAGGGGGTGGAGTGGACTCGAGCGAAGGAGCTCCCACCATGAACGATTCGAATCCAGGACCCCGCGCGCCGGTCGACCCGCGTTCGGTGCAGCACCTGTCGACGGCTGAGTGCTGGCAACTCGTGGAGGCACGATCTTTCGGGCGTCTCGCGGTCGAGGGCCTGGACGGCATGCCCGACGTGTTCCCGCTCAATTACACGGTGCATGACGGCTCGATCTACATCCGGACGGCGCGAGGCTCCAAGCTCAAGGCGATCTCGGTGCACCCCGTCGCCGCTTTCGAGATCGACGGTGAAGATGACGRCTTCTATTGGAGCGTCGTGCTGCGGGGCTCTGCCCGACGAGTGGCCATCGACAGCGAACTCCATGAGTCGGGCGTGCTCGCCCTGATCTCGGCGAGTCCCACCAGCAAGCACGACTTCATCTGTGTGACRCCCGTATCGATTTCCGGGCGGCGGTTCGCGATCGAGACGCAAGACACCGCGGCACCGCGCAATCCGCCGATCTGGCGGACACCCGTGAGTGCCCACGAGCCGACGCGACCGTACGAAGACACGACGACGCTGCCGGATGCCGGTCACCCCGCGTCGAAGCGGCCGACGCCGATCTCGCACTTTCCGCCTCGTTAGAGGCTGGATTCAGCACATCACTCCGACAGCGAGGCCACGATCTCGCGAAGCGCGGCGACATGAGCCGCGTAGGCGTCTCTGCCGCGCGCGGTCAGCCGAACCCACGTGCGCTGCCGGCCGATATTCGCGGCCTTGCGGATTGACACGTACCCTGCCTCGGCGAGGACCTTGAGGTGCTTGCTGACGACGGAGTCGGCGACGTCGAGGGCGTCACGTAAGGCCGAGAATTCGACGTCGCCCGAGATGGCGTCGAGCATCGCGAGGATGCGCAGCCGCTGCGGAGCGTGGACGACCTCGTCGAAGTGCGGCTCCGTCACGGTGCGACCCGGGACGCTTCCCATCGGCGGTTGAGGATCGCCGACCCGAATCCTGCGCTGAGTCCCCCCACCACGGCGACGAGAACGATGGTCCAGGCGGGCGCGCCGGTGAAGTGAAGTGCGACCGCCGCGAGCACGGGCACGGCGGCAAGGACCGCGGACCATGCCCAGACCCACGCCGGCCACGCGCTGCCGGGCACCGATGTGCCTGTCGCGCGGCGATGCACGCCGATCACAACCCCCTCCGCCACGAGCACAAGGAGGATCGCCGGCAGGTACCACGACGTTCCGATTCCGAGACCGATCGTGAGGACGAGCACCGCGATGAGCACTCCGACGAGCGGGAAGTACCAGGTCGGCGTGCCGCTTCGACGCACGATGGCGGCGCGCGCTGAGGCGATCGTGTCGAGATCGTCAGCGAAGGAGTGGTCGTCAGTTTCCATGTTGGAAAGTGAATCACTTTCCAACATGGAAAGCAAGCGGTTCTGTCCGAACGGGGTTCTGTCAGTGACTCCCACAGGCGGGCCGCGATGCCTAGCGTGGAATCACGACGAGGATCGCGACGATCGTCGGCCAACTGACACCGAAAGGAAAGGCAGATCATGCACAGGAGAACACTCGGACAGGGCCTCGACGTTTCGGCCATCGGCTTCGGCGCGATGGGGATGTCGCAGAGCTACGGGCCGAACCCCGGCGACCGCGCCGACATGATCGGCGTGCTGCGGTACGCGGTCGATCACGGGGTGACGCTCATCGACACCGCTGAGGTCTACGGACCGTACGACAACGAGGAGCTGGTCGGCGAGGCGATCGCCCCGATTCGCGATCGGGTCACGATCGCGACCAAGTTCGGCTTCCACATCGTCGATGGCAGGATGCAGGGCGTGAACTCGCGACCGGAGCAGATCCGCCGCGCTGCGGAGGGGTCGCTCACGCGCCTCGGAGTCGAGTCGATCGACCTGCTCTACCAGCACCGCGTCGACCCGAACGTCCCCATCGAAGACGTCGCCGGCACCGTCGGCGAGCTGATCCGCGAGGGCAAAGTGCGCCACTTCGGGCTCTCCGAGGCAGGCGCCGGCACGATCCGCCGCGCCCACGCGGTGACCCCCGTCACCGCGGTGCAGAGCGAGTATTCGCTGTGGACCCGCGACCCCGAGCCCGAGGTCCTGCCGACCCTGGCGGAACTCGGCATCGGGTTCGTCCCGTTCAGCCCGCTCGGCAAGGGCTTCCTCACCGGCACGGTCACCCCGGACGCGACATTCGCGCCCGACGAGATCCGCGCCCGAGTGCCCCGATTCGCCGCCGACAACCTC
>NZ_JBFUFC010000244.1:0-4743 GCF_056403635.1 Microbacterium sp. P2_F9
CACCCGCCGCGCGGCGGGGCGATCCCCGCCCAGGCGGGTGACTGCGCGGTGTCGGGAAGCGTCACGGTGCTGGCATCCAGCGCAGACGGCGCCAGGGAGGATGCCTCGACGACAAGGTCGCAGATGAGCTCGGGGTCGACCGGAAGCGTCCGCATACCCAGCACGGTCGGGGTCGAGTCGAGGAGGCCGCGGGGTGCCAGCGGCGCCGAGGTCATCGCGAGCGTGCCGGCGCGGGCCTGCAGGCGCACGGTGCCGTCTCCCAGCCGTGCGGAGCGGCTCGCGAACGTCAGGGCGTCGGCTGCGGCATGGGCATCCGGGAACAGCAGGTGATTCGGCATCCGGCCTAAACTACCAAGCGGCCCGCCTGCCGCCGGCCGATGAGACGGAGGATCCCTTGACCGACGCCCCTCAGACGGATGCCGCGGCGACGCCCGACGCCGATCCCGTGGCCGCCCTGCTGGCGGTGCTCGACCTCCATGACTCCTCCGCCCGCACGACCGAGGACATCTTCACCGGCGTCTCGCAGCCGATGCCGCTCGGCCGGGTCTACGGCGGTCAGGTGCTCGCCCAGTCCATCGTCGCGGCGTCGCGCACGATGCCCGACGGCCGCTCGGCGCACTCGATGCACGGCTATTTCCTCCGCCCCGGCGACTCGTCCCGCGGAATCACCTTCTCGGTGGATCGCATCCACGACGGCCGCTCGTTCTCGACGAGGCGCACTCAGGCCTTTCAGGACGGCGTGCCGATCTTCTCGATGATCTCGTCGTTCCAGGACGAGGACGAGGGCCTCGACCATCAGGAGCCGGTGCCGTCCGGCATCCCGGATCCGGAAGACCTTCCCGATGCCGAGGATCATCTCAGCGGACTTCACCCGATGACCAAGCGGTACTTCGCCGATCGCCCGGTCGACGTGCGCCACGTCCCCTCGCCGATCTACGTCACGGTCGAGGGCGGCAACGTGCCCCGTCAGGCGGTCTGGATGCGCGCACGGACCCCGCTGCCCGACGATCCGGCCGTCCACCAGGCGGCGCTGGCCTACCTGAGCGACATGACGATCCAGGAGTCGATCCTGCGCGCCCACGGCGTGTCGTGGACCACTCCGGGACTCAAGGTCGCGAGCCTCGACCACGCGATGTGGTGGCATCGCCCCGGCCGCATCGACGATTGGCTGCTGTACGTGCAGGAGTCGCCCAGCGCGCGCGGCGGCCGCGGTCTCGCAACGGGACGGATCTACTCCCGTGCCGGAGCGCTCGTCGCCAGCGTGGCCCAGGAGATCACCGTCCGGGTGCCCTCGCTCTGAGGGAGCCTTCCGCCCTGTGTCTTCAGCGCCGGTGGGCGTAGACGATCGGCGGGCCGGAGTACGGGCCCCACGCGCCGCGCTCTTCGGGCGTGAGCCGCATCGGATGGCCGGTCGCGGCATCCACCTTCACGACCACCGTCGTCGCACGCGCGAACACGGTCTGCCCGCCCTCGCCCGCCGTCTCGATGGGGCTGCACACTTCGTAGCAGACCTCGATGCTCGAGCCGCCGAGCTTGCCGAACCACATCTGCACATCGAGCGGATGCCGCTGGTAGGGCACCGGGGCGAGGTACTCGATCTCCTGCCGGGCGATGAGGGTGAGTACGCCGCTCGCGAGGCTGGAGTCGATCACCGCCGTGGTGGGTGCGACCTCGCCGGGCAGCGGAATCCAGAAAGCGCGCACGCGCGCCTCTTCGAGCAGCTTCAGCATCGCCGTGTTGTTGACGTGGTTGAACGCGTCGAGGTCGCCCCATCGGAGCGGAATCGGCACGTGCAGCCGCCGCCCGCCAGGGGCGTCAGCCGCACGAACCGCGAGGTCGTCAGTCACGCGTGAGCTTGCGATAGGTCGAGCGGTGCGGCTTGGCCGCGTCGGCGCCGAGGCGCTGGATCTTGTTCTCCTCGTACGACGCGAAGTTGCCCTCGAACCAGTACCACTGATCGGGGTTCTCGTCGGTGCCTTCGTAGGCGAGGATGTGCGTCGCGATGCGGTCGAGGAACCACCGGTCGTGGGTGATGACCACCGCGCAGCCGGGGAACTCGAGCAGGGCGTTCTCGAGGGACCCGAGCGTCTCGACGTCCAGGTCGTTCGTCGGCTCATCGAGCAGCAGCAGGTTGCCACCCTCCTTGAGGGTGAGCGCGAGGTTGAGGCGGTTGCGCTCGCCACCGGAGAGCACGCCGGCCTTCTTCTGCTGGTCGGGCCCTTTGAAGCCGAACTTCGAGACGTAGGCCCGGGAGGGGATCTCGATCTTGCCGACCGTGATGATGTCGAGGCCGTCGGAGACGACCTCCCACAGGGACTTGGTCGGGTCGATGTTCGAGCGCGTCTGGTCGACGTAACTGATCTTGACCGTCTCGCCGATCTTGAGATCGCCGCCGTCGAGCGGCTCGAGACCGACGATCGTCTTGAACAGCGTGGTCTTGCCGACGCCGTTGGGCCCGATGACGCCGACGATGCCGTTCGGCGGAAGGCTGAAGCTCAGCCCGTCGATGAGCGAGCGTCCGTCGAAGCCCTTCTGGAGCTTCTTCGCCTCGATGACGATGCCGCCGAGGCGCGGCCCCGGTGGGATCGCGATCTCGTCGAAGTCGAGCTTGCGGGTGCGGTCGGCTTCGGCCGCCATCTCCTCGTACCGGGCGAGACGCGACTTGGACTTGGCCTGGCGCCCCTTCGCGTTGGAGCGGACCCACTCGAGCTCGTCGGCGAGACGCTTGGCGAGCTTGACATCCTTCTTGCCCTGCACCTCGAGGCGCTCGCGCTTCTTCTCGAGGTAGGTGGAGTAATTGCCCTCGTAGCCGATGAGGCGTCCGCGGTCGACCTCGGCGATCCACTCCGCGACGTTGTCGAGGAAGTACCGATCGTGGGTGATGGCGATCACAGCGCCCGCGTACTTCTGGAGGTGCTGCTCGAGCCACTGCACGCTCTCGGCGTCCAGGTGGTTCGTCGGCTCATCCAGGAGGAGCAGGTCGGGCTTCTGGAGCAGGAGCTTGGCGAGCGCCACGCGGCGCTTCTCACCGCCCGAGAGATTGGCGACGGGGGCGTCGCCGGGCGGGGTGCGCAGCGCGTCCATCGCCTGCTCGAGCTGGGAGTCGAGGTCCCACGCGTCGGCGGCGTCGATCTCCTCCTGCAGGGTGCCCATCTCGGCCAGCAGCGCGTCGAAGTCGGCGTCGGGGTCGGACATCAGGCCCGAGATCTCGTTGAACCGGTCCACCTTCGCCTTGATCGCGACGCCGTCCTCGATGTTCTCGAGGACGGTCTTCGACTCGTCGAGGACCGGCTCCTGCATGAGGATGCCGACCGTGAAGCCGGGGGTCAGCTTGGCCTCGCCGTTCGACGGGTGGTCGAGACCCGCCATGATCTTGATGATCGTCGACTTGCCGGCGCCGTTGGGGCCGACCATGCCGATCTTCGCCCCTGGAAGGAACGACATTGTGACGTCATCGAGGATCAGCTTCTCGCCGACCGCTTTGCGGGCACGGACCATCGTGTAGATGTACTCAGCCATAACCTGTCCAGTCTAGGCGGCGACGGCCGTCGTCCTTTGCGCCCGTGGCCCGCTACCAGTCGATGGTCCGGGTCTCTCCGACGAGGCAGGACCCGTCCGCGAGCACCGGGAGCACGACGGCGACGGGCTGCCCCGTGGCCGGTCCCACCTGACCCACGAGGCAATCCCCTTTCCACACCACCGAGAACTGGATGCTCTCGGCCGCGTTTCCGACCGTCGACTGATCCTGGGTTACCTGCATGGCGCCCTTGTCGAAGCCCGCTGCCACGAGCGCATCGATGTAGGCCCGGCCCGAGACGTTCTGCGGCGTCGCCCATACTGCGGCGACGATCGAGGAGAAGAACGGCAGGTTCGCGGTCGCGTCGCCCTGCAGATCGAGCGCAGGAAGCGCGGGCTCCGTCGAGGTGGGCGTTGGGGTCGCAGGTGTTGCCGAGCCGGACGGGACAGACGGCGACGGCGCAGCGGAGCCGGCCCCCGGCTCGCCGGAGTTCGCGCACCCCGCCAGGGTCATGAGGCCGAGCGCGGTGGCCAGCACCGCCCCGACGAGGAGTCCCCGGCCGCGGCGGGCATCACGATGTCGGCGAGGCTCGGGGTGACGGGACACGGGGAGAGTCTAGGGCCGTCATCCCGAGCGCTCGCCGAGAACGATCAGAAGGGGGCCTCACCCTCCGGTGCGCTCGCCGCCAACCCGGCGAGCTCGAGTTCGGGCGCCTCGAGCTCGCCGGAGCCCGGCAGCGCCCATCCATCGGAATCCGTTCGGCGCGCCTCTCCTGCGGCAGGCCAGCCGTTCGTGGTCTGGATCGCGGCTGGGGCGGACGGTCCGTCCTTCTCGAAGTGCGTGGTGCCCCAGAGCAGGTCATGGCCGATCGCCTCCGCATCGATCTCAGCGGTGGTCCCCTTCCGGCTGCCGGTGTCCCAGTCCCGGAGCCGCAGGCGTCCGGTCAGGATCACCCGGTCGCCCTTGTGAACCGAGGCGAACGTGTGCTCAGCGAGACCTCGGAACGTCGAGACCGTGAACCAGTTCGTCCCGGAGTCGATCCACGCTCCCGACTCCCGGTCGTAGCGGCGCTGGCCGCTCGCCAGCCGGAAGGTCGTGATCGCGACCCCCGCGGGGGTGCGCTTGTGCTCGGGCTCGGTGGCGATGTTGCCGGTCACCGTGATCGTGTCGCTCATGAGTCGTCCTCTCTCTTGCGCCGGGGAACGTCCCCGGTCGCGCCGGCGCCC
>NZ_JBFUFC010000245.1:0-4742 GCF_056403635.1 Microbacterium sp. P2_F9
CCCCTCGCCCTGATCGGCGAGACCCCCGACCTCGCCGCGCGCGCCCGGCTCATCGCCCGGTGGACCGATCGGCTCACGGTCTTCACCAACGGCGCCGACATCATCGACGCGGCCGAGGAGGCCGAGCTCGCGGCATCCGGAATCATGGTCGAGCGCCGAGCGATCGACGACCTCGAAGGCGATCGCGGTGCGGTGTCGGCGGTGCGCCTGACGGACGGCACCCGGGTGCCGATCGACGGCGGATTCGTCCGGCCGCTCTGGCATCCGGCACTCGACTTCCTCTCCGGATTCGACGCAGACCGCGATGGAGACGGCCACCTCGTCGTGGACGCTTCCGGACGCACGTCGGTGCCCGGCCTGTATGCGGCGGGGGATGCCGCGGCCCCGGGTCCGCAGCAGCTCATCGTCGCCGCCGGCCAGGGTGCGCGCGCTGCCGCGGTGCTCGTGCACGATCTGGTCGGCGTGCGCACCGCCCACTGATCCCACCTGCATAGCCGGGCGGATTGAAGACCACTCGACGGCGCCGTGTCAACCCCATCGACCGTTTTCCTGATCCGGACGACGCTAGAACCATGACCGGACTCGCAGTCATCCTGCTCATCGTCGGAGTCGTCCTGCTTCTGCTGGGCCTCTTCGTCGAGGCAGCCAAGTTCCTCCTCTGGATCGGAATCGTCCTGGTGGTCGTCGCGATCATCGCCTGGCTGTTCCGCTATATCCGCCGCGGAACCTGACGGATGCCTCGAGACGAGCGGGACCATAACCCGGTGGCGATACGCCACCCCTAGGAAAAGGAGATGCACATGGGTATCGGAGACGACATCAAGCACACCGCCGAAAAGGCGACCGGCAAGGTCAAGGAAGAAATCGGCGACGCGACCGACAACGAGCGCCTCGAAGCCCAGGGCAAGGTCGACCAGGCCAACGCCCAGGCGAAGAAGGTCGGCGACGACGTCAAGGACGTCTTCAACAACTGACCTGCAGTTCCGATGCCCCCCGCTCCGTCAAGCGGGGGGCATCGGTGCGTCCGGAGGGTGCTCGGGCAGTTCAGCGCCTCGTCTGCTCCGACCCCGACAGTCGCTGCGCGAGGTAGATGGGCACGATCGAGACGACGACCATCACCACGGCGATGACCGAGACGATCGGCGCCTGGTTGGGCCGGAACATGTTGTTGAGGATGAAGATCGGCAGCGTCGTCACGCCCGAGCCCGCGGTGAAGGTCGTCACGATGATCTCGTCGAAGCTCAGCGCGAACGCGAGCAGCGACCCGGCCAGGATCGCCGACCGCAGCTGCGGGAACGTCACCAGCCGGAAGGTCGTCCAGACGCCCGCGCCGAGGTCGGCGGAGGCCTCTTCGAGGTTGATGCCCATGCGCCGCAGACGCGCGATCGCATTGTTGAAGACCGTGACGATGCAGAAGGTCGCGTGCGCGATGACCACCGTCCAGATCGACAGCGGAATGCCCATGATCGTACGGAAGAAGTTGTTCAGCGCGATGCCCGTGATGATGCCGGGGAGTGCGATCGGCAGGATCACGAGAAGGTTCACCGCGCTGCGGCCGAAGAAGTCGAACCGCTGCAGGGCGAGTGACAGAAGTGTGCCGAGCACGATCGATATGAGCGTCGCGACGATCGCGATCTGAACGCTTGTGAGCACTGCCCCGACCGCGCCGGCGGACTGGAAGGTCTTGACCCACCACTCGAGCGTGAAGCCCGGCGGGGGCCAGGCGAGCGACGTCGACGTCGAGAACGAGTTCACGAGCACGACGAACAGCGGCACGTAGACGACCACCAGGATCAGGACCGTGACGATCCCGAGCGTGACGCGGGCGGACTTTCCGAGTCGCATCGGGGTCTCCTAGAGATTGTCCAGGGCGCCCGTGCGTCGCACGAGGGCCAGGTAGCCGAAGATGATGACGATCGGGATGAGCGCGATCGCGGCCGCGAGCGGCAGGTTGTTCGCGGCACCCACGTTCGTGTAGACCAGGTTGCCGAGCATCTGGGTCGTGCCGCCGACGATGTTCACGGTGATGTAGTCGCCGAGTGTCAGCGAGAAGGCGAAGATCGTGCCCGCAATGATCGCGGGCATCGCCAGCGGGAGCACTACGAGACCCAGCGTGCGCCAGCTCCTGCCACCGAGATCCGCGGATGCCTCGAGCAGTGAATCGGGCACACGCTCGAGTCCGGCGTAGATGGGCAGGATCACGTACGGCAGCCACAGGTACGCCAGCGTGATGATCGCCGCGGTCAGTCCGTACCCGGGCGTATGCAGGCCGAACGGCGCGAGAACCCACTCCAGGATGCCGTCCTGAGAGAGCACCGACCGCCACGCATAGGCCTTTACGAGATAGCTCGCCCACAGTGGCATCAGCACCGCGATCACCAGCAGACGCTGGACGCGAGGCGTGGCCACTTTGGCCATGAAGAAGGCGATCGGCAGGGCGACGACGACGTCAATGAGCGTCACGGCCAGGGCGATGCCCACGGTGCGCAGGGTCACCGTCTGGTAGAGCGCGCCGGTGAGCACCGTGATGATGTTGTCGAGCGTCCAGTCCGTGACGATCTCACCGGTGAAGCTGTCGACCTTCCAGAACGCCGTGATCAGCAGCAGCACGAGCGCGACGATGTACACGACGCCCAGCCAGAACAGCGGCGCACTCAACAGCAGCCCGAGTCGGGCGCGCGGGTGTGTGCTCAGCCACGCCGACGCGCGCCGGTTCGGCGTCACGCGCGGCACCGGCACCGCCCTCGTCGGCGGGGACAGGTGGATCGAGTCGGTCATCGTCTTCCTCGGTGTGAGCCGGGGGCGGCTGCGGAGCCGCCCCCGGCTGTCGGTCGGGCGTCAGCCCTTGATCTCGGCCCAGGCTTCGGTCCACTTGGAGTAGTCGACGCACTCGACGTCGGTGCGACCGTCGACGCAGTCGGCGATCGGCGTGGTCCAGTACCAGATCTGGGACGCGTACTCCGCGTCGCCGGCGTGGTAGGCCTCGCAGTCGTCGCGGTAATCGCAGGCGGCGTCGCTGGACGGCGCCTCACCGAAGTACGCGGTCGCCTGAGCGTTGACCTCGGGGCTGGCGATCCAGTCCAGCCACGCGTAAGCGCAGTTGGGGTTCTTCGCCTGCGATGCGATCATCCACGTGTCCGACCAGCCGGTCGCGCCCTCTTCGGGCAGGACCACATCGGTGGTCGCGCCTTCGCCGGCGAGGACGTTCTGGATGACCTGCCATGTGGTGCCGGCGACCGAGTCGCCGGTCTGGAAGGCCTGGATCTCCTTGAGGTAGTCCGACCAGTACTCGCCGACGTGCGGGCGCTGCGCCTTCAGCAGGTCGACCGCAGCCTGGAACTGCTCCTCGTCCAGCGCGTAGGGGTTCTCGATCCCGAGGTCCGGCTGGTGCGCCATGAGGTACACCGCGGCATCGGCGATGTAGATCGGCGAGTCGTACGCGGTGATGTTGCCGCTGTAGTCACCCGCTCCCTCGAACACGACCTCCCACGACGTCGGCGCCGGGGTCACGATCTCCGTGTTGTACATCAGGAGGTTGGCGCCATAGCCGTGCGGAACGCCGTAGGACTGGCCGTCGACCGAGTTCCAGGCCTGCTCCTTGAGGAAGTCGTAGACGCCCGCGTAGCTGGGGATGAGGTCGGTGTTCACCGGGGCGACGTCGCCCGCGGCGATGAGGCGGAGGGTCGCGTCGCCCGAGGCCGCCACGACATCGTACTCGCCGGTCTTCATCAGGCTGACCGCCTCGTCCGAGGTGCCGTACGACTTCGAGGTGACCATGCATCCGGTCTTCTCCTCGAACCCGGTCACCCAGTCGACGGCGGGGTCGTTGCTGCCGTCTTCGACGTAGCCGGGCCAGGCGATGATCGAGACCTGACCTTCCATCTCGCCGAGCTCGTCGGCCTCCTCTGACGGGGCTGCGCTGCCACCGCCTGACGTGCCGCAGCCGGCCAGGATGGCGATCGAGCCGATCGCCAGTGCGGTCGCGGCATATCGCGCCCCGCGTGTCATTCGCATCATGGTGTGCTTCCTCTCTCGGTGTGCTGTGGTGCTGTGCTTCCCGGGCCGTGGCCCGCGGATCGGTGCCGGCTCACATGCCGGGCGGAACGACGAGCGGCACGACATCCGCGTCGTGCCAGGTGACGTGCACGCGATTGCCGCGCTCCTCGTCGGCGTCGCGAGCCCGGTCGTTGGGCTCGAGCACCGTCACGCGCATACCCGCGTCGAGATCGATGACACGACGGATGCCGCTGCCGAGGTAGATCGATTCCACGAGGGTGCCCGGAGCCGAGCGCTCGCCCGCGCCGGTCGCCGGCTGACTGCCGAGCGTCAGCTTCTCCGGGCGGATCGAGTGCTCTCCCGCGCGTCCGATCAGCGAGGTGGAGCGATCGAGGTCGAACAGGTTGGAGGTCCCCACGAAGTCGGCCACGAAGCGCGACGCCGGCCGCTCGTAGAGATCCCTCGGCGTCCCGAGCTGCTCGATGCGGCCATCGTGGAAGACGGCAACCCGATCGGAGAGTGTCAGCGCCTCCTCCTGGTCGTGTGTGACGAAGATGAACGTGATGCCGAGGTCGCGCTGGATCTGCTTGAGCTCCACCTGCATCTGCTCGCGGAGCTTGAGGTCGAGGGCGCCGAGCGGCTCGTCCAGCAGCAGCACCTTGGGCTGCACGACGGTCGCGCGGGCGAGGGCGACGCGCTGACGCTGACCGCCGGACAGCTGCGAAGGCTTGCGCGCGGCCATCTGC